>CADAEZ010000002.1 GCA_902787145.1 uncultured Ruminococcus sp. | reverse complement strand
CTTGGCGGACAGGATGCCGAATGTTGTACCCTTCGGGTCGCTGTCGTTCTTAACCTTTTCGGTGATGAACTTATTGACTGAAGTGGCACTTCCGCCCGGACTCATATCGCTTGAGGGTTTTACGTCGGGAATCTTCTGTTCTTTTGGAGGCGCGGGCTTAGTCGGATTATAGTCCTTATCCAGCTTGACAGTTAATGTTCGGGAATACGGAGAATAGAATTCCGCAATGGTTTCTCCGCTGTATTCCAGCTTTTCGGAACAGAAATATCTCGCTCGGAACTCAATCTCTGTATTCTTATTGAGCGGTTTGCCGTCGCCGTTGAGCGCGAGAATGTCCGACTTAAGAATGCCGTCCTTTACTATAAAATCTCCCTGAAGCTCTTTCCACTGCGAGCTTCCCTTGACGCGCGCTTCCGTTGATATTGTGATACCTCCGCCTCTCGCGGTTATCTCGGTAATTCCCTTGGCGAGCTCGTCGGAAACGTGAAGACTGTATCCCACTACCGGATACTCGTTAAAAATCTCGTCGGTAACATATAAATCGGAGATATCGGGAGCTTCGAGATTTTCGGCGGTGTAGGGCTGCCACTGAACGGCGTCCTTGCCGTACGCGGCGCTGTCTGACCAGTCGGAGAAAAGGAAGCGGTCAATCGCTCCGTTTTCATCCGCCTCGCTGAATCTTACAACTACATAATATCGCATACGGGCATACAGAGTATGCTCTTTATAGTCAATCTCGATATGAGAATTCTCCTCGTCCTCTTTTACGATTTTATACTGGTCCTGCTTGAGAACATCTTTCATACCGGGACGGTGTACTCCGCCCTCGTAGTCTTCGCCGTACCAGCGGGTATCGCCCGGTTCGGCAGGATTACCGGCGTAACGCGTGATCCAGCAGTCGTTGGTCGTCTGCGGATAAAGCAACAGGTCGACAACATCCCACTCACATAAGCGGCTGCGGCCCTCAGTATCATTTCCGATTCCGAAATAACGCGTGCCCGCGTTATCGTCCCAGAATTCGGTATGGTGCCAGTCGTTGGGATCGTCGATCGCCCAGTCAATCTGAGCGTTGATCCAAAGATCGTCGATACCCAGCTCTTTCATTATATTTTCCTTATAACCGGGTTTTTCGCAGTCCTGCATAAACTTTATCATATCGCTGTCCATACTGTAGCTGAACTGCACGTCGGTCTGGCCGTCGTCAGACACCTTGCTCAAAGCAACTGTTTTAGCCGGTTTAAGCTCGAAGGGCAGCTTTAACTCCCCTACATTAGCCTGTGTCAACGCCGAAGCGGGCATACATACACACGAAACGATAAGTAATAAAACAATCGTTACCGAAATAAACTTTTTCATAATCATTCCTCCTAACGGATTATATTATAATAAATATAACATAAAATTGCTATTTTATCAATAATTTTTGGATAAAAACATTAGGATTTTAATTAGAAACGAACAACGAAAAAGATATCACGCGGCCGGAAAGACGGTTTTTGTCACAGAACTTCTGTCTCTCCGGCCATTGTCGCGCATTGCCGGTTAATCAGAGAAAGCCTTTCATTTCTTCGATACCTGACTGTTGGGCGGACATCAGCTTATCGGCAAGATTTGTGATGCTCCTGTTGTTGCCGTCATACTGACGAATATGCTCGGCTATTTTTTGTACTCCCATTGTGTTTCCTTTTATCATCATCTCGGCGATATGATTATCGGAGCTGTCGGACTTCATCTCGCGTCTTGCCTTGGACCGCGCCATAGCCGAGACAATAGGGTTGATATGCGCGCCCGAAAAGCCGCGATTGCGAATCATAGCGTATGCGTTGTGATAGATGTGACCATACTCCAGGTTCTGTGACCGCAGGGCATTGGACATATCCGCGGAGTTCGCGTAATGCTTTATGTCGTTTATTCCCCGGCAGCCCATTTCGGCGTTTTTCATAATGAACTGTAACATTTCTTCGTCGTTTACCATTTATTTCACCTCGGTAATTAGTATTATCATATAATCCCGGTCTATACAATTTGTCTCAATTGTATATTGCCTGTTTTAAGATAAAATGATAGAATAACGGCGGAGGATATAGTTATGGAAAACTCAAAAAGATACACACTGGGCGAAGAAATATTCAGCTCGGTAACTCACGGACTGGGAACAATACTCGCAATCGGCGGAACCGCGGTTTTGATCGTGCTTTCGGCGATATTCAGCGACGTTTGGTCGGTAGTCGGCTCGGCGATTTTCGGCGCGAGCCTGATAATACTCTATTGTATGAGCACCTTATATCACGCGATATCGGCTCCGAGGGCCAAGAAATTCTTCCGAATAATGGATCACAACACGATTTTCTTTTTGATCGCGGGCACGTACACACCGATTACGATTTCGATTCTGCGGGGCTGGCTCGGCTGGACCTTGTTCGGAATTGTATGGGGCGCGGCGATAATCGGAATCGTACTCAACTCAATTGACCTCGAGAAGTTCCGAAAGCCGTCGGTTGTTTGCTACATCCTTATGGGATGGGTTATAATCATCGCGATTCATCCGCTGCTCAACGTAATGAGCGCGACGAGTCTGTGGCTCCTTGTCGGAGGAGGAATCTTCTACACGGTGGGTGTAATCTTCTATGCGATCAAAAAGGTAAAATACTTCCACTCGATATGGCATATATTTACCCTGCTCGGCAGTACGTGTCATTATTTTTCGATTTTGCTGGCGATATTAAAAATATAATTTAAAAACCTCTTGACAAGTAAACTTGGCAATGATATAATAACTTTGCAAAGTAAACTTGTCAGGAGGTTGTATTATGAACAAAAATGAAATACTCGAAAAAAGCAGGCAGGAAAATAAAGGCAGCGACCTTGTAGAAAAAGAAGCTCTGTATGAAGCCAGCCAAAAGGCCGTCGCAGCCGGCGGCATACTGTGTATGGTTATATCGTTTTTTGATATATTCCTCGGCGGCTCGTTTAACTACACTCTATGGGGAGTGTATCTCTCTATGACCGGAACCACACTTCTCGTTAAGTACTTTCACCTCAGAAAGATTCACGAGCTGATTTTCGGCATTATAGAAATTGCGTTGGCTGTTGGATTCGTTGTTATGCATTTTCTGCGATTCAACGCTAGGTAAGCATTATGGACGATAGATTAGTTTTAAAAAACAACTTAAAGACAATTCGATCCGAGGCGGGACTCTCCCAACAGGCCTTAGCGGATATGGTCGGCGTATCGCGCAACACAATCAGTTCAATAGAAACAGGTCAGTTCAATCCAACGGCAAAGCTCGCCCTGATACTATGTATTGCGCTTGATAAAAAATTTGAGGATATTTTTTATTTTGAATGAACAAAAATCAGAGACAGCATTTATGTCTCTGATTTTTCATTATATTATTTATGTTTTATTGACCCTAAAGAACATATGTGTTATAATCAAAACAAGGAGATGTACCTTAAAACGGAGCGGTTAGCCCTCCTGCCGGGAAACTGTGATTCCCGTTTACATAGAAGCCTTACGGCAATATGTATTAGGAGGGGTTGCTATGTACGAAATCATTTTGTACTTAACAATTATTCTCTTAATAATTGTTTTATCGAACAGGTAAAATAAAAAGAGTAATGACCGCTACTTCCCAAAAATGCGGTCATTACTAAATGCACTAAATTATTTGGGGCTAACCGTTCACTGGTACAGCTCCGTTTCTAATATAATTATAGCATAAATTGCGCGGATGTCAAGCCACTTATGACAAACACTTAACCCTGCCAATGAGGAAACTTATAGATTAATCAAAAGTTCCCCATAACGGCTTAAATAATCGGAACTCCCGACTTATTTAATAACCTCGCCGTAAACCTCGCCGGAGAGTCCTGCGGCGTTAGCCTCGTCGGTGTCAACGTGCATAGCCTTTTTGTAGTTCTTGCTTACACGTACAACCACGTCGTTGAATACAGTCTCTCGGTCGCCGGGGGTACCGACCTTTACGGAAACAATCTGCTTATCCTTCAGTCCCATTTCCTCGCCGTCGGCGGGTGTGAGGTGGATATGACGCTTTGCTACAATAATGCCGCAGTCAATTTCAATTTCTCCCTTGGGACCGACGAGCTTGCATCCGGGTGAACCGGCAACATCGCCCGACTCACGTACTGGAGGTACGATACCAAGCTTGCGCGCGTCTGTGTATGCTACCTCAACCTGGGTATCCGGACGCTCCGGTCCGAGAATAGACATTGTAAGTTCGCCGCGGGGACCAACTACAGTCACCTTCTCAAAGCAGGCAAACTGACCCGGCTGGGATAAATCCTTCTTATTTGTAAGCTGGGCGTCAGCGCCGAACAGCTTCTCGAAATCCGCTCTCGAAACGTGAATGTGACGGGCGGAGGTTTCCACTAATACTTTCATAGTATCCATTTTTTAAACCACCAATCAAAATTTTTCCGCAAAAAACGGTCTATAGTTATTTTAACTCATTATATATCAAATTTCAAGAGGTATAATAAAATCAATAAAAAGATAATGGAATCAATAAGGTGATACAATGTACAATAATTTTGAAGAACTCAGCAAAGCGTGCGAAAGCTGTACAAAATGCGGCTTGTGCGAAACCAGACACAATGTTGTTGTGGGCGTGGGCAATCCTGACGCGGACGTGCTGTTTATCGGCGAGGGTCCCGGAGAAAACGAGGATTTGCAGGGAGAACCGTTCGTCGGCAGAGCCGGAAAGCTGCTGGATAAAATGCTTTTGGCGGTTGACCTTGACCGCAACAAGAATATATATATCGCGAATATCGTAAAATGCAGACCTCCTCAAAACCGCGATCCAAAGCCTGAGGAGCAGGAAATGTGCATCGAATGGCTGAGGAATCAGGTAAGAATCATCAAACCCAAAATTATCGTTTGCCTCGGTCGAATCTCGGCGCAGAAGCTGATTGACCCGAACCTCAAAATCACAAAGGAGCACGGCAGCTTTATACAAAAAGGTAATTTCCTTATGATGCCTATGTTCCACCCCGCGGCAATACTGAGGAATCCAAATCAGAAGCCTGAAGCATTTGACGACTTTTTGATTTTCAGCACGCTTTCAGACTGTAGAAAAACTAATTTATAGAAGTAGTTCGGATTAAGCGTTGTAGGGACAGCCCTCTGTGGCTGTCCGCTCTTTTCTGCTATAGCTCCTTTCGCGTTGTAGGCAGAGCCCCCTACATTAATGAGTAATATCGGATAGGAACGGGATGGCACGGAGGCCATCCCCTACAAAAGTAACATAAACCAAACTACTTTTTCGACAAACAGAAAGGCTCACGCAAATGCGTGAGCCTTTGATTATGTCTTAATTATGTTCAGAATAATTAAATTATTCCTCTCTCTTCTTGCGAGACATATACATAGCACCGGCTGCTACGAGCATTACGCCTGCGAGGATGAAGAGAATTGTATCTTCCTGACCGTCAGAGCCTGAGCCTGAGCTGTTGTATGAGCCTGAGCCTGAGCTTGAACCGGCGCCTGAGCTTGAGCTTGAGCCTGAGCCTGTGCTTGATGAAGAACCGCCGCTTGAAGAACCGCTGTCGGAAGTAACGTGACCGCCGTTAGCCTTGATCTCCTTAGCCTTCTTCTCAGCAGACTTTGTAGCCTCGTCAGCAGACTTAACTTCGCTTGCCTTTGCAGGGAAAGCCTTCTTGAAGCCCTCGGCGAGAACATTGTAGATGTCCTTCTTTTCGCCGTCAGAGAGGCTTGGGTTCTTGTTGATGATGTAACCGTAGATTGTATCGAGGTCATCAGCAGATGTGATACCAAACTTCGGAAGAGCTGTAGCGAGAGCCTTTACAGGATCGAGGAACTGGCTTGTGTAATATGTCGGGAGCCAGTCACCGATAACCTCTGTGCCTTTCTCGTGAGGGCAGAGCTTGGAACCAACGATGTTACCGATAGATGTGATAGCAAGGTGAGGACCGAACTTGGAGCTGTTTGTTGACCATACAGCCTCGTCAGCCTTCTTCTCGGAGTCTACAGGGTTCTCGAGCTTGTTGCCTGTGAGCTTAGCTGTATCGCCAATACACTCCTTACCGAGAGTTGTATCAAAAGTCTGGATACCTGTGTTAGCTGAGAAGATAATGCAGTAATCCTTGGAAGGATCAAGAGTAATCTTAGCGGTGTCAAGGTCATACTCATAGATATTGTCGCTTACCTTTTTACAAGCCTCTTTCTTGGACTGCCAGTTGAAGAAAGCGTCCTGGCCTCTCTCCCAGATATGGCAGTAAACAACTGTATAACCCTTCCAGCCGGAAGCGTCAAACTTGAATGAGTTACCGGCACCTGAAGCTGAGCTTCCGGTATCTGCACCGGCAGAGTTGTTGCTGTCCGCGCCGACATTAGCGTCGTTTACTTCAGCGGCAGAAACTGCTACAGCAGCCATTGCGATAAGCATCATAGCCGCTAAAGCGATAGAAATAAATCTTTTGAACATTCTAAAATCTCCTTCATAAAATATTAAGACATAGTCTCATCAAAAACATTATACATTATTTGTTACAATTTCGCAATATTAATTAAAAAATTTTTTACGTCAGATTGCACAAAGATGAAATTACTCATTTGTTAGATATGCACAAACAGCCATCAAAAAAGATTCGGTTCCGACAAAAACCAAGCCGGAACCGAAAAAACGCAATTATTCTTTAGGGGTATCTTTTTTGTTAAAATGGCGTCGCAGCACAGCGATAATTATAATCGCGATTACGATAGCGGCAATAACCAGGATCGTGATGATGGTTGTGATATCGTTGCCTCCGCTCGCCTGACCCTTGGTAACCTCGGTAGGAGCATTGGTCGCGGGTTGTGTCTCGCCGATAACCGCCTTATGGTTTTTACCGTTCTTCTCGCCCTTGGCGTCATCGTAGTTTGTAAAGCTGCCCTGATACCTGTTGATATACTCGGAGTCGGTGTTGAGCATAGCGGCGTCGTCCTTGATAACAGTCTTACCGTCCACGGCGATATCGTTTGTAAAGGTAAAGCTCTTGAGGTATGTGAGGTCTCTGCCGTACATCTCGGCTACAAAATATGTGATGTCGGCGCTGCCGCCCTTTACTACTTCGAAATCCATCTTTACCAAAGTAGACTTTTTGCTAAAGTCAGCCTTGTTCTTTACATCTGTCCAGTTAAATGTGATTGTATTTTCGATGCCGGTGTTGCTGACTACTCCCTGCAGCTTAGGAAACGTAAGGGATTCCTCGTCGACCTTAAGGCAGTTCTGGTCATACATAATATAAACCTGCAATCCCTCGACATCCTCGGTACAATCGGCAAGGTTGAGAGTGTATGTAACCTTGGAGCCGACCTTGGCCTTGGCGCCGTTGATGAGGGCTTTGTCATCTGCCGCGAAAGCGGGCAGACAGGAAATGGTTGTAAATAACGCGATAACTGCTATCGCAAACGATGTTTTCAAAAAGTTTCTCATTGGCTTTTCTCTTCTTTCATAAGGATAGTACCATTATATAACATAATGAATAAAATTTCAATGACATTTTTAAATAAAAAAGGAAAAGGACTGTCAAAAGACAGTCCATGTTTCAATCGTGCTTTTCATGAGCTAAAAATACAGGCACACACGCGGCAGCTACAAATATCAGCAGCATAATCTCCGATACGGTGCCGGTATCGTCCAGTCCGTTGCCCAGCAGGGCAGCTATCGTGAACATCACCGCGATAAGGCAGAGAACCAGCACGAGGCTGACTGCCTTAATATGTTTTTGAAACATATTTATTTTCCTCCGTTTTTCACACACACATCATCCAAATGGTAAGGCTAATTATAATTCGTGTTTGGAATAAAGTCAAGCCCTTTTACAAAAATTTTTTTGCCCGTAACAGAATTGTAATTCTATAATAGAAAAAAGCCTTCCTTTTCGGGAAGGCTTTTACCATCTGTTTCAAGGTTGAAATATTTTTCTTATAAAGAATCATTCGTAGCCGTTTTTGTTGTGACTTTGCCAGTTCCAGCTGTCGCGGCACATATCCTCAAGGTTCTTCTCAGCTTTCCAGCCGAGAACCTCATACGCCTTTGTCGGGTCGGCATAGCACTCGGCAATATCGCCGGGACGTCTGGGCTTGATTGTATAAGGAATAGTGAGGTTGTTGACCCTCATAAACGTATTTACAATATCGAGTACACTGTAGCCTGTACCTGTGCCGATGTTAAAAATCTCGGTACCCTTTTTATCCGCGGCGTAGTCGAGGGCTTTTACGTGGGCTACGGCGAGGTCAACTACGTGGATATAATCTCTGACACCCGTACCGTCGGGAGTCGGATAGTCGTCGCCGAATACTCCGAGCTCTTTAAGCTTGCCGGCGGCAACCTGGGTTATGTACGGCATAAGGTTGTTGGGGATTCCGTTGGGATTTTCACCGATTCTGCCGCTCTCATGAGCGCCGATCGGATTAAAATACCTGAGCAAAATGACGGAAAGGTTCTTGTTTGCCGTTGCCGCGTCGGTAAGGATCTGCTCGTTCATAAGCTTTGTCCATCCATAGGGATTGGTGCAGCCTGTCGGCATACCCTCTACGAGAGGCACCTTTTCGGGTACTCCGTAAACTGTCGCGGACGAGGAGAACACAAAGTTATTAACTCCGTATTTTTCCATAGTCTCAAGCAAAGTGAGGGTTGAGTCTATATTGTTCCTGTAATACCTGACGGGAATCGAGCAGCTCTCGCCCACCGCCTTAAGACCGGCAAAGTGGATCACAGCGTCAAAGTCGTTCTCAGCGAACATCTTGTCCACAGCCTGTTTGTCGCATACGTCGAGCTCGTACACAGGCACCTTGGCGCCTGTAATCTCCTCGATCCTTTTCACAGCTTCGGGACAGCTGTTGTCGTAGTTATCGGCGATAATCGGTGTATGGCCGCTTTTTATCAGCTCTACGCAGGTGTGGGAACCGATATATCCGGCTCCGCCTGTAAGTAATACTTTCATAGCTTACCTCTTATACTTTCTGTGGTTCGGGGTAGTCGACTCCGAAGGTCTCAACCGTAACCGTCTCCATTATCTGAGGGTCGAGAGGCTTGTCGGAATAATCGGTGTCGCACTCGGCAATCTCGTTTACGGCGTCCATACCCTCGACAACCTTGCCGAAAGCGGCGTACTGGCCGTCGAGATGAGGAGCGTTTTTGTGCATAATAAAGAACTGTGAGCCGGCGCTGTCGGGCATCATCGAACGCGCCATAGACAAAACACCCTCGGTATGCCTTAGGTCGTTTTCGAATCCGTTCTGAGCGAACTCACCCTTTATTGAATAACCGGGGCCGCCCATTCCGGTACCTTCGGGACATCCTCCCTGAATCATAAATCCGTAAATAACACGGTGGAAGGTCAGACCGTCATAGTAGCCTTTTTTTACAAGGCTGATAAAGTTGTTGACGGTGTTGGGGGCGATTTCGGGATAAAGCTCCGCCTTTACTGTTTTTCCGCTGTTTAGCTTAAATGTAACAATTGGATTGCTCATAATGATTATCCTTTCGATTCTTTTTATATCATTTTATAATATTTCACGATAATTATCAAGTTTTATTTGTAATTTTCGAAAAGCTGTGTTATTATAGTGTTAGTCTAAACTAATCAGGAAGGTGAATTTGATGAAAGTTATGGAGTCAGCCGAGGATTATCTGGAGACTATATTAATCCTCAGCCGAACAAAGGAAAAGGTTCGCTCGATTGATATTGTAAAGCAGATGAACCTGAGCAAGCCAAGCGTCAGCGTAGCTATGAAAAAGCTGCGTGAGAACGGATATATAGAAATGGATTCCGACGGCTATATCACCCTTAACGAAAGCGGCAGAAATATCGCCGAGAAGATATACGAGAAGCATATCTTTATTTCTGAATGGCTGGTAGATCTGGGCGTCAGCAAGGACACCGCCCTCGCCGACGCGTGCAGAATCGAGCACGTGTTGTCTGACGAAAGCTTTGACGCTATTAAGAAAAAATACAGCGGACGAAAATGCAAGGATTGTCCGGGATGCGGATAAGCTAATTATTTTTGCGTTTTGAGACGGTTTTTCTTACGGAGAATGTTCCTTCATCCTCCGCGCGTACACCGTGATTATCCGAAAGGCTGTAGAAAGAGTAGCAGACTACTTCTTTCTTTACGGCCTTTTTTCTTTTGTAAAAGACCCGTATTGTTTTTGTGCGGAAGCTTTGTCCGTATTTTATATCGTAGTTTTTCGAGCACATCTTTATAATGTCATAGTTTTCGCTTTTTGCCCCGTAGATATTAACCTCAAGGGTTCTGCCTACAAGCCTGCTCTCGATAAACACGGGAAGCTTTGATCTATTCCTAAGCTTTAGGTCAAGATTAGGATAGTCGATTGTAGCGTCTTCGCCCGAATAGGTGTAGCCGGACGCCCAGTGGTGGTTGTGCCTTTCCTCGATTTCGAGATTACCAAGCACCGCTGCCCTGAAAATTGTAGTGCTCGCCTGGCATATACCTCCGCCTACACCCCGTGTCAGCTTTTTGCGCAGGATTACCTCGGCTTTTTTGTAGCCGTTTTTTTCGGAGTTGGAGTTGCCTGTGCATTGGTTAAATGACCATACTCTGCCCGGCTTTATTATAGAACCGTTGCAGGATCTCAGCGCTATCCTCATATTCTCGGTACCGTTTATGGTGTTGTAGGAATAGGACTTTTGGGAAGAAAGTTTTTTTATGGATTTATAATCTGACTTTTTTATTTTTGGTGTTAGGATTGTTTCTGAAACTGTTATCTCGGTATTCTCTCCCCTGTCTATTGCGCTTATTAATTTATTTATCAGGTCTTTTTTGTCAATTTTCAGGCCGTTTTCTTCGTTTTTTATTACTAATCTGTTCTTTTTAAACGGTCGGAATCTTACTACCTCGGCGTTTATGGGTTTTCGCTCGACCTTTTTCGCGAGGGTTTTGACTGTATCATTAACTGACTGAGGCTGAACGCGGTACACTAGCTCTCCCTCGGTCCCGAAAGGATTACCTAAGGAGAAATCCTTTGCCCGCTCCACCGTAGCTGTGTAGTCGATAACAAAGCGAAAATTCGACTGTGTAAAAGCATAAGTCCCGTTCGAAGAACTCACTCTCAGGCTGATTCTTTTGGGTACGGCAGTAATATACTTACTGAGCTTTTTTCGCGCCTTGGCGCCGCTCAGTCCGCCTATGCTGACATTTTCTATCTTGAAATTATCGGGAAAAACAAATTCCGAATCAGTCGTGCTGTTATTGAGATAGTACGCCGCTGCCCCGATTATCGCGGCTACTATGACCGCGCAGGCGGCAACGATTATTTTTTTATAAAAATTCAAGCCATATTCACCACGTTTAGTATGCGAATATGGCTTGGTTTTATTATAAATCTTTCAACCTATATTTTTAGTACTTTTCCAAAAAACTGTGATGTCCGTCGTTGTATTTTGTACCGGGGAATGTGTCGATATGGACATTATGGATACTGTTGAAGATACTTTTTTCGATATTGGGATTTTGCTTTTTCAGTTCTTTTATCAAATTCTTTATCTCCAATCTTTTGCTGTCGCCTGTACCGTCGGCGCAGTTCTCGGTAAAGCGGCAGGCGCATTGCAAAAAGCTCAGCTCGTTGTATCTCATCCAAGAAATTATGCTGTCCTCGTGAACCTTATACAGGGGACGTATAAGCTCCATTCCGGAATAGTTTTGGCTTTTTAGCTTGGGAATCATACCCTGGAGTTGGGCGCCGTAGAACATAGACATCACCGTGGTCTCGATTACATCCGAAAAATGATGACCGAGCGCGATTTTGTTACAGCCGAGTTCCTTTGCCTTTTTGTAGAGATGACCGCGGCGCATTCGCGCGCAGAGGTAGCAGGGATATTTTTCGGCGTTGTTGGCGACGTCAAAGATATTCGTCTCAAAAACCGTGACCGGAATATCAAGCAGCTTTGCGTTTGACTCGATTTTGGCGCGGTTTGCTTCGTTATAGCCCGGATCCATAACGAGATAGACAACCTCAAACGGAAAGTCCGAATATCTTTGTAACAGCCTCATTAAAACCGCCAGGAGCATACTGTCCTTGCCGCCGGATATACAGACAGCTATCCTGTCATTTTCGCTTATAAGCTCGTATTCCTTTACGGCAGAAATAAACCTTGCCCAAATCTGTTTGCGGTATTTTTTTGTAATACTGCGCTCAACACGGCGAACAAATTCTGTATCCATAATACCAATCCTAAAAAGTTTTGCTCATATTATAGCACGTTTACAACCAAGTTGCTACTGTTTTCTGATAAGCTCGCCGAGTTTTTTAAGAAACTTGTCGCCGGCTATACCTGTTTCTTTATATCCAAGCTTCTTAAGAATCTGATTGACCGCGTTTTCGGTTCCGGCGCCGAATATCTTGTTGTTGTGGAACGAGGCTGTGACCAGCTTCTTGCTCTTTGCCAATGACAGAAGCTGTTTGAGGGCAAGGACTCCCTTTGTTCTGTCGCCTTTTTTATAGCCTCTGACTTCTAGCACGGGCTTGGGCTTAGTCGCGATTGAAGAAAATCCGGGTGTTATGAAGCCCCTGATATATCGGCTGTTTACGGGTATGCTCCTGTATCCGCAGGCGTTATCCTTGTTACCTTCGAACACTTTGATTGTACCGTTTACAACTGAAACAACCACACCGACATGTTCGGGAGCTCCGGTACAGTCACCCTTACCGTTGTCGTTCCAGTCATACATTATCAGGTCGGCGGGTTTTGGAATATAGCTGTCGGTTTCGCGCCATATTCCCGCTTTTTTCGCTTTTTCTATCATAACAGAGCAGGAGCAGTCTACGCAGGGGAAAATTTTTGTCAGTCCCGCTTTTATATACGCGGCGCACGCGGTAGTCGCGCACCATGGATCGCTGACAGTCATGGTATACCGCTTGCACAGACCGGAGTTGTTAAAAATCCGAAGAATCTCTTTATGAGACGCGCTCCCCTTTTTGGCTCCGTTATAGACTGTTATTCCTTTTACGACCTTTTGCCGCAGCTCTTTTTCTGTCATTCCTCGCTCACCTCCGGAAGTCCGGCTACACTTGTCAGCAAGGAGAGTATACCCGCGAGGATTGAGGCTGATACAACCGCTGTCCAGTTTACCTCCGACATCAGAGCCGAGACTCCGATTGTAGCCGCGGCGGTTTGAGCCGAGGTTTTTGCGGCTCTTACGACAGCGGCCTTGATCCATTTTTTATATTTCATCAATATTCCTTCTTTCCAGGTCTGAAATTCTATGATTTGCGACCTTTAGTTTTTCGTCGGCAAGCCTCAGACCCTGCTCAAGCTTATATGTGCGCTCGATAAGGTTGTTGTGCTTGCTTACCTTTTCTTCCAACTGTTGGATTCGATAGTTCATTAGTCTGCTGCTTGTCATTATTCCAATCAGCGAACCGAGGGCGGAACCTCCGAGTCCAATCAAAGCTACAATAATCTCAGTCGGCATTTTGTCCAACTATCACTCCTTTACATTTCGGGAAGGGGCTCCCTATAAACAGGCAAAAAAACAGCTGAATTGCGTAAAACTACGCAATTCAGCTAAAAGTTTTTACTATTATCGGCTACCAGCCGTTATAATGGCCGTTTTTTATCAGGAGCGGATAGTCCTTGTAGCAGAAATCCTTGTCAAAAATTCCATTTAGTCCGGAAATCGTATTGCTCTCTATATAATTCGTCTCGCCGCCGTACTGCCACAGGCCGAGGGTCTTGCCCTTGTAGTTGCACTCGGTATTCCACTGAGCTACCCAGATATCGTACGAATCCAACAAAGTTTTGTCGTTGAGCTTGGTATTCAGCCAGTTCAGGTTGGCGTAAAGAATCGGGTAATAGCCGGCGTTGCTGATTTCGTCAAGAAACACCCTGCAAATCTCAACGAGGTCGGCGTTAGAGGGCATACCGCGTTTTGACTTATAGTTATCGGCGTCCTCCATATCGAAAGCAACCGGCATTGTCGGCTTTTTGTCTTTCAGAAGGCGGAGCACGTGGTCGACCTCACTTTCGGCCTCCCTAAAGGACATTGCGTAGGAGTACAGGTATACTCCCCAGGGCATACCTGCCTCTTCGCATTTCTTAACATTATTCTCAAATTTAACGTCGTCCTGTTTAGCATAGTCACTGCCGAATCCGCAACGAATCATCACGAAGTCATAACCGGCCTTTTTTAACTTTTTTATATCGACATCTCCGTTGAATTTCGAGATATCAACGCCCTTTTTGCCGGTGAGCGGAGTATAGAGTCCTACTAGGATTTTTTGTATATGGGTAGCGTCCTTGATATTAATCTTGTGATTATAGTCGGTATCCGCCTTGTCGAAGCCCTCCGGGCTCAGAGTGGCGATGGAAGAAATACGCTTTTGTACGTCGGTGACGTCGTTTACGTCGACGCTGCCGTCGAGGTTTACGTCGCCGATTTTATATACATCCTCCATACCAAGGGCTCCGGCGAACATGGGATAAAATACCGAAAAACCGATTAAAAGGCATAATAATATTGCGAGAAACGCGGTTATTATCCTTATCTTTTTGTTTCTGTTCACCTGTATTACTCCTTTACAGCTTGGGCTTTTCGTAAGTGTTCAGATAATACTTCATAGCGAGGTCATTGTTGCCGACGAGCTGAAGCATTCCGCCTGTCTCCCAACGGAGAATCTCGCTCCACTTATAGGTGTCGTTTGTGATATCATAGGCGGCATTCGATACTACGTGGAGAGCCGGCTTGTTCTTTTCGGAAGCGGACTTCATAAATGCCGCCTCAAACAACAGCGAACCCCAGGCTATATGATAAGCGCTGCTTATAATCGCGACGTTCTTTATCTGCGGATATTTTTTGAGGACAATTTCATAGGAGAACTCGGCGTTCTGCGCGGTTGTCATTGACTTATTCTCGATTATCAGCCGTTTCTCGTCCAGCCCCTTGCTCTTTAGCCAATCACCCATTAGTCCGGCTTCGGTTACCTTTTTATTATCCTTTGCGGTACCGCCTCCGGTGCAGATTACATAGGCGTTCGGATATTGCTTTGCGCAGGCGAGAGCCACCTTTAATCTGCCGATAAGCTCGTCCTTCATTGTTCCGTCGTCATTGAGTTCAAATCCGAGCACAACGAGAGCGAGGTCATTTTGCTTTGAGAGATTGGACGGGAGTTTGTTCATATTGACCTTGAGGTCTTTATTGGCATAGTCCCAGTAATCCATAATGTTTTTCCACAGCCCGCCCTGCTTGCTGTCGACCGAATTGAGCTCGTCGAGCAGCGCGCTGACCTTTTCATCGGCTTTATCTCCGTAACAGCCGTGGTATGTGATAATATCCTCGATTATCTCACCTGTCTCGCGCGGCGGCTGACATCCGACAAAACAAAATGCCATTAAAACCGCGAGGATTAATGCTATTGATTTTTTCATATTTCTGTCTCCTTTATTGTGATACTATATAGCTGTCCTTAAACACATAGGACATAACATCGTACGGGACGGATGTACCCGAGATATAATATGCCATATTATTGTCATCAAGCTGGATATCTGCTGTTTTCTCCGAATCTGAACCGTTGGAGAACAATACCCAGTTGTACTTTGTATCGGGAACCGTGTATTTGTACAGCGATTTTCCGTACTTGTTTTTGCCGATCGAGGTGAGCTTTTCGCCCGGCCACTCAACAGGCTTTCCTGCGCCGTTACGACCCCAGTTATATACATAGACCTTTGACCAGTTGTTGGTGTTCTCGAAATAAACTGTCCATTTGCCGGTGAAGTCGACGTTTGACGGATCAACTACCGCGAGCAGGTCGGCGTTAAGGGTTGTGAGGGCGGCGGTTTCGGCGTTGCTTTTATACGCCTTTTTGAGCGCCTGATAACAGTCGTAGGATGAATATCGGTAATACTTATCGAGGTTTGATTTCACCTCGGTTCTGATATCGGCTCCTGTTTTGAGACGATTGTTCTCCTCGTCAAATGACTTTATAAGCTTGGCTACAAGCTTCTGGATCATAGTTGCGTCCTTGACGTTTACACTGCCGTCGAGGTTAACATCGGCGAGGAGTTTTTCTTCCTCATTCAGAGTAATAATCTTTGCCGAATGCTTTTGCACCATAGTGGCGTCCTTGACGCTGATTATTGTATCGCGGTTTACGTCACCCAAAAGCTTAGGCTCGGCTGCCGAAGCTGATTCGGTTTGGGTTTCTGTTTGGCTTTCTGTATGAGTTTCGGTGGATTCGGTCGCGGACTCTGTGACAGTTTCGGAAGACGTCTCGGTTTCCGGTATCGTATCGGTTGCCTCGCTGTTAGTTGTCGGCTGAACAGAGGAATCCGGCTCAGAAGGTTTTTCAAAGAAAGAAGCCGAAGGATTTACAATATAACAGCAGTTAGGATCATATTTATTATAGTATAGGTTGGCGCCGTTAAAGATAATCGCGTCGTCGAAAACATCAACAATATATCCCTCCGCGTCGTCCTCTTTATAATCGCGGTCAAGCTCGCCGCCTGTGATATGCCTTACTCCGCCGATGGAGCTGTTGTGTATCATCTGGGCGGATCCGCCGTTATTATCGGAAAAATTATACTGCTCGGCAAATGCGATATGTGTATGACCTGACATAAAGATAACGTCTTTATACTTTTCGAGGAGAGCTTTTAGCTTTCTGGTTGACTGCTGGTCATCCTTCAGCGGAATGTCGTAGTATGGCTCGCCGCCTGTCATTCTGTCGCCGGCGCCGTATTTATAAAACAAAGAATGTTCTATAATATAAATGTTTTTGCCGTCGCCGGAGTATTTTTTCAGCAAATCTTCAAGCCAGCTTAGCTGAGCGTTGGAAAACTCCTCGGTTCGGTCGGGATAGAAGCTTGTCTCAAGCGCCATAAAGATAAAATGGTCGCCGCCGAGAGTTTTCTCGAAATACGCGTTGGGCGCGGTGCTTTTTGAGCCGTCAAGTCCTGTTCCCTTTATAAAATCCTTTGTACCCGAAACTGGATCCTGCCAGAGCTCGTGATTGCCGATTGCCTCGTACACGGGATTGCAGTAGTCGGATTCGGCGAGAATCCTTTGGTAAGTTTTCCACTCTTTTGTCGAGATTCCGCTGTAGTCGATATTGTTGTTGACGTAGTCGCCGGACATCACGATAAAATCGGTGTCGCGCGCGGCGGCCGTATCAAAAGCTTTCCTGAGATGAATCTCGTCGTACTTATAAGTCAGCTTCACCCCGTCGATATGGACGTCGGAATAAGAGGCAAAACGATATTTTCTATCGGAGCTGTTGTGTCCGAGCTTTTTGCTGTCGGGAATATTATATACCGCGCAGGCGTCCGTTACTCTTTTGGACGCGGGTTCGGACGACGACTGAATCGCTATAAGCTTTTTAGCGTCGGCAGGGATCGCGCTTCTTTCGTACATTTTGTGTGTTTTAGCGCCCTGCGAACTTAGCGTAAGCTTGGCGAGGCTGTAGTAACCGTCGAGCGCCTTTGTATCGTCAGCCCAGTAAAGCCAGTAGGTCCCCGCGGGAGCGGATAGCGTGATTGTACCTTCGGCATATCCGGGATTTTGCTTTGTAAAGCTGTAGCTGATTTTTCCCGAAACGGCGTTGTAAGCGGCGGATGACAGCGCCGCGCCCGTCAGAACAATCAATATACAAATCAATAATGATGTTAATCTTTTCATCTGACTCGTCCTTTGATTATGTCAAACAAGCGACAGCCTTGCAGCCATCGCTTGTTGTTGTTAATTATTTAGGTATGACTAAAGGCTAAAGCCAATCAGCCGTTGTAAGGCTGGTTTGTTCTGCCTGTACCCGGCAGACTGGCGAGGAAGCACTGGATGCAGGTTGCGTCCTTAACGTTAACGTTACCGTCTCCGCTTACTTCGGCAAGCGTAAAGGCTAAGCCTGTCAGTGTTCTCAATGAAGCGGCGTGCTCCTGAATCTGGGTAGCGTCCTTGATGGATACACGACCGTCGAGATCAGCGTCACCGTAGATTCCGCTTCCAACCGGATTGGATTCGGTAATCGGCTGGCTGGTTATCGGAACAGTAGTATCAGGCTCTGTGGGAGGTTCTTCCTTGGTTCTGTAGAGGTATACTACGTTGATTACGCCCGGTGAGTAGAACGCTGCCGCGTTAGCAGGAGTTTCTACGAGCTTTCCGAGGGAATCGTCGCCCTTTGTTGTATACTGATCTGTGCTCTTCTTGGAACCGGAGGTTGAGGAATCAGCCTTGAGCTTCTTACCTGTGTCGATATCAATGTAAGATGTGATAAGAGTTGAGTTATATGTTACAACCTTGTTCTGGATTGTACAGTCACCGGCTACGGAATATCCGGGTTCGTTCTGTCCGGGCTCCTGACCGCTGCCTGACATCTGGTGGAACATTACCTTACAGGAAGCTACGGGAATCGTGATAGTAAACCATCCGTTGCCCTTTGAGGAATCAGTCTTCATAAGACCCTTGTGGGATGTCTTGGACTGTACCCACGGGCCGAGAGGCTCGTCGCCGTCATCTGTATATGCGTAGCAGCATACATAGTTGCCCCATGAGGACTGTGAACGATAGTAGTGAACTGTTGTTGTCTGGGAAGCGAGAGGCTTGTATGTGAACTTGACAGTCTTGTCAGTTCCGGCGAATGTGCCTGTTGTACCTGCCGGATACTTATCTGTATCGAGCTGGTAGCCCTGAACAGCGCATACAGGGATGCTGTACTTGTCACCCTTCTCGAGGAGGTAAGACATACTCGGTGTAAGCTTCTTGCCGGAGGCGTTGACATAGTCTACTGTGAGCTTGCCCATAGCCTTGCCGTTTGATGAATAGTTGAGTGTAACTGTTGTATCGCCGCTGAATGTGCCGGAAACATTACCCTCAGCGCTTGTGAAGTTGTTGTTTACGAGGATGTCTGCGTCCTTAACAGCGTGATACTTTGTACCAATCTTATACTTAGCGGTCTTTGTCTTAACGAGTGAGCCGTTAACTACGTGCTTGACTGTGAGTGTACCGTACTTAAACTGTGAAGCGCAGTCAACAGATTTGAAGCTGTCGGAATCAACAAGGATAGCGGCTGACTTTGCGGGTACGGAATATGAGCCTGACTTCTCACCAAGAGAGGTGACGCCTGCCTTGCTGTCGTTAGCAACTACAGTCCATGTTCCTGACGGAAGCGATACGGATGTAGCTGAGCCGGCGTTGAGGATTACAACTGCCTTCTTCCATTCGCCTGACTTGTTGTTGCTGATGGAGTACGCAATACAGGAATCCGCCTTGATCTGGCTGATTGTACCGGCTGAGGTATTTGTATCATCGTGGAATGCCGAGAATACTGTGCTGATCTGACGCAGACCCTTGTAGTAATCTACAACACTCTTATACTTGGAAACTCTGTCCCAATGCAAAGCGTTAACTTCATCGGTAGAGTTGTAGGAGTTCTTTGTACCCTTCTTTGTACGGGCGAACTCGTCACCGGAGTTCATAAACTTAACACCCTGGGATGTCATAGCCAGAGCACCGGCAACCTTTAACTGTCCGAGGTAGCCTGAGTCTGTGCTGTTGACGTTGGAGTAGGTTGTAACGGACTTCTTACCTTCGCCGGAAGTAGTCTTGGCGCCTACGATTCTATCCCATACTGTGTAGTTGTCGTGGTTATCAATAAAGTTTACGGTCTGGGTCTTATCTGATGAGTTGATGATATTACCCTTGATACCGTTTAATACTGTCGCAGCCTTTGTTGAAGATCCGCTCAACCAGCTGGATCCCTGACCCTTTGTATCTGTAGCCGCGTCAGCAAAGCCCTCGGAGAAGCAACCGATACCCTTAGAGAGGTTCTTTGTACCGGCACCGTTCTGGGAAGCTGTTTCACCGCCTGCCCAAGGCTCACCGTACATAGGCAGCTTGTCGCTGATTTTGTTGAGCTTGGTGCGAGCTTCTTTAAGTGTTGTCATATCAATACAACCCATAAGGTCAAAACGGAAGCCGTCAATATGATACTCTGTTGCCCAGTAGTTCAGAGACTGAACGATGAAGTTTCTTACCATTCCGTTCTCTGAGGCAAGCTCGTTACCCTGGCCGGAGCCGTTAACATACTGGGTGTTGCTGTACATTCTGTAGTAGTAGCCGGGAACTGTCTTTGTGAAGCAGGAAGCCTCGTAGCCGGCTGTATGGTTGTAAACAACGTCCATAATTACAGCGATACCGCGGTCATGGAGAGCCTGAATCATCTGCTTGGTCTCGTTGATACGAACATTACCGTCGTATGGGTTGGAGGAATAAGCGCCGTCAGGAACATTGTAGTTCATCGGGTTGTAGCCCCAGTTACGAGTCTCGGCGGAGTCGCCGTTGATCTCGTCAATCTGGTCGTAATCAGCGAAAGGCATAAGCTGAACTGTATTGATGTTATTCTCTACGAGATAGTCGATACAGGTAGCTATTGAGCCCTGCTTCTTATAAGTAGTACCTCCCTCGGTGAAGGCAAGGTAGTTACCCTGATTTGCTTCGCTTACGCCGGAATCGGGGTCAGCGGAGAAGTCACGGATATGAAGCTCCCAAACATTGGCTTCGGTGATGTTCTTGTAAGTAACGTGCTTATCATCCGACCAACCTTCGGGGTCTGTGCTCTTGAGGTCAACAATCATCGAACGGTTGCCGTTAGCGCCGACAGCCTTCGAATAGATGTCCTGTGTTTCGTTTGTCTCAGTTGTACCGGAAGTGTTCTTCGCGGTAATGAGATATGTGTAATACTGGTTCTTGTGGTCGCCGGAAACAGTTGTAGACCATACGGATTTTGAGCCCTTTGTGAGATCATAGATGCCGATTACGCCGGCGCCGTTCTCTCGGTCGGTACCTGTTTTGTACAGCTTAACCTGAACCTTTGTTGCTGCAGGAGACCATACCTTAAAGGTGGTTCCCGTTGACTTGTAAGTACATCCGAGGTCTTCGCCTGAGTAAACCTGATCGGAATACTTACCCAAGTTGTAATAACCCGCTCCTGTAGAGCTCTTGGTTGTATCCGCAGCGCTGGTGCTGAAAACAGCCATTGTGCTGAGGAGAACTACCGCGAGTAAAAGAGCAAGTGTCCTACGCATTTTCATAAATATCACTCCTAAATCTGCATAAATGCATTCTTAATTATTATCATATCAAAAACTGACGTCGTCAATATTCTATATTAGAAATATGCTCTGTAACGCCTGACAAAATTTTAATGCGTTTTTTGTGCATTTTGATAACAGTTACAACAAATTCACCACATAAATATAAAAATCCGTGTTATTAGACAAATTTTATCAGATAAAAATATTTTTTGATTATTTTGTGAAGTATCTTGACAGATTTTAAATTATGTTGTATAATAAAGTCGAAATAATTCACATAGAGGAGGTGACAGATATGACAAGATACACGGTAACCAAACCCAGAAACGAAAATGACGGCTATGGGATTCTCGCAACCAAGAGAAAATACTTCTACGATATCTCTCCCGATTACAAGAGCGTGCAAAAGCTTGCCGACGCGTGTAATGACAGCGGCGTTGACCTTGACTTTTTCGGCGATATCCTGGAGAGTTTTCTCAGCGACTGCGAAACTATCTGATTGCAGTTTCCGTTAGGATGTGGTAGAATATTTTGGGTGATACATATGATATGCAACCTATGTCCTAGAAAATGCAGCGCTGAAAGGAATAATACAACAGGCAAAGGCTTTTGCCGTCTTCCATCGGCGCCTAAAATCGCGAGGATATCGCCTCACATGTGGGAGGAACCTCCGATCAGCGGAACCAACGGCAGCGGAGCGGTATTCTTCTCCGGATGTACGCTGAGATGCGTATTCTGTCAGAATTTCGAGATTTCGGCCGAAAACAAAGGCAGGATTATTACTCCGGCAAAGCTTGCCGAAGAATTCAAAAGGCTGGAGGATATGGGCGTTCACAATATAAACCTCGTCTCTCCCACCCCCTACGTTGACTGTATTATTGAGGCTCTGGGTATCTACAGACCCGGACTCCCGATTGTTTATAACAGCTCCGGATACGAGAGAGTCGAAACGCTCAAAAAGCTTGATGGTTATATTGATATCTACCTGCCGGATTTCAAATACAGCGACAACTCCCTCGCCAGGGATTATTCCAAGGCCGACAACTATGTTGAAATCACCCTGTCGGCGATAAAAGAAATGCTCCGCCAGACCGGCGAAGCGAAATTCGGCGACAGTGGGCTAATGCTAAAGGGCGTTATAATCCGTCATCTTGTGCTGCCGAATCACACAAAAAACAGTCTGGGAGTGCTGGATATTATAAAGGAAAACTTTCCCGATACGCTCATAAGCCTTATGGGTCAGTATACTCCGCACGGCGAGATAGAAAAATATCCCCGGCTGCAACGAAAGATTACAGCAAGGGAGTACGAGAAGGTTAGAAACTATTTATTTGATCTCGACCTCGACGGCTTCGCTCAGGAACTCAGCTCGGCGGACGAGAGGTATATCCCGCAGTGGGATTACTGAACAACACCGAAAAGCTGCCGAACCAACTCAAACAAACATCCTAATAACTCATCCACAGCAAAGTACCCTTTGTTGTGGATATTTTAATACCTTAATCTTTAACTAAATGCCAAACAAGAAAGCGCGCTACTGAGCCGACTATACAAATTTTTTACTCTATAGGAGCCGGATTAGATGATGTTTATCTTAAGTCCTTTTCTTTAATAATATAAAGTTTTTGAGTAATTAATATAGAGCGAAAAAAGAGCTGACCCGAGGGTCAGCCCTTTGAATATTATTGTAAATTACAGCCAATTGAGTGTATCGTTGTAAACGTTGATGTAGTCCTGAGCGGAGCGATCCCAGCTGTTGTCGCTCATCATAGCTCTCCACATCAGCTTATGCCAGCCCTCGTTATCCTGGATACCCCAGAGCGCGCGTCTTACCGCTCCCTGGAGGTCGGCTGTGTAGTAGTTGGCGAATGTGAAGCCGTTGCCGTAGCCGTCGGCAGAGTCGAACACGGAGTCCTTGAGTCCGCCTGTCTCGCGAACTACGGGAATTGTGCCGTAGCGCAGGGCGATCATCTGTGACAGTCCGCAGGGCTCCATCTTGGAAGGCATAAGGAAGATGTCCGCGCCGGAATAAATCTTACGCGCGAGCTCCGGTACGAAGCCGTGGCAGAAGCATAGTCTGCCCGGATACTTCCACTGCATATCACGGAAGAACTGCTCGTACTCCTCGTCGCCTGAGCCGAGGATAATAAACTGCATATTCTCGGTGTTCATAAGCTCTTCGAGTCCCATTCGAACAAGGTCGAGACCCTTGTGCTCAACAAGACGTGTAACCATAGCTACGATAGGAACATCCCATCTCTGCTCCAGACAAAGTCTCTCCTGGAGTTTCTGCTTACATACGCCCTTGCCGCTCATACTTGGAATAATTGCAGTAGAGCTGATAGTCTGTTTCGGGGTTATAGCTTTCGAGGTCGATACCGTTCTTGATACCGCACAGCTTCCAGTGACGGAGGTTAAGCTCGTTGTAGAGGCCGTAGCTGTACCACGGGTCGCGGATTTCGAGAGCGTATGTCGGAGAAACGGTTGTTACTCTTACCGCTGTCTCTATAGCGCCCTTAACCATATTGAGCTTGCCGTCCATTTCGAGAAGCTTTGTATCCTCGGCGGGAATACCTACACACTCGGTGTTAACCTCCCAGCCGTACATACCCTGATACTGGATGTTGTGGATGGTAAATATGTTCTTGATATTAGCGTACCACGGATTCTTCGAATAGAAGAGATAGTAATATGTAGGAACCAGGGCAGTCTGCCAGTCGTTGGTGTGGATGATGTCCGGATGGAAGTCGATATACGGCAGCATCTCAAGAATCGCGCGCGAGAAGAAAGCGAATCTCTCGGCGTCGTCGTATGAACCGTACAAAGTGCCGCGCTTGAAGTAGTACTCGTTATCTAGGAAATAGTAGGTACAGTCGTTCCAGCGAGCCCAGAAAAGTCCGCAGTACTGATGACGCCACGCAACGGGTACGGTAAAGTTGGCGATAAAGTTCATCTGGTTTTTGAGGTCCTGAGGAATTGTACCGTAAAGCGGCATTACAATTCGGCAGTCCTGACCTCTTCTGCACAAAGCGTGCGGCAGGCTTCCTGCAACGTCGGCAAGTCCGCCCGAACCGGCGAACGGATTCGCCTCGGAAGCGCAGTAAAGAATTTTCATATTAAGTCCTCCTTTTGTTCCTTAATTTATTACGCTCTTCTTCTCGATATGAATCGGGAAAGAATCAGCGCCCATCATAGACTTATTGTCCGAAATTACTACGTCCTTATCTATGATGAGATAACTTAGATTACAGTCTTTGCCGATTTCGGTATCCTGCATAATGATACAGTTACTTACTTTCGCGCCTTTCTTGATATGAACGCCCTTCGAGATTATGCAGTTCTCGACCTCACCCTCGATAAAGCAACCCTGGGATACGAGGGAGTTTTTAACGGAGCTTGTGAGTCCGTACTTACACGGAGCGTCGTCGCGAACCTTGGTATAAATCGGACGATCGTACTGGAAAAGCTCCTTGCGCAGGTCTGCGTCCATCAGCGACATATTGAAACGGAAATACTCGTTCATAGAGCTTATTATGTCACAGTGACCGGGACATTCGTACGCGAATACAGAATACTCGTCAACCCACTTCTGTACAAGTCGGTTAAAGTTGAGCTCGTTTTCGCTCATAGCCTTTGTGATAAGGTCGAGGAAAAGTTCCTTACCTATAAGCAGTGAACCGAGCCACAGGTTGCAGTTACCCTTAACCTCGGGCTGGATAAACACCTTCTCAACCTTGCCGACGTTATCGTGCTTTACGGTTACGGGCATAAGCTTTTCGGGCACTTTCATATTCTTATATAATAATGTGATATCCGCTTCGTTAACGGAATGAAGATAGAACAACTCGGTATAGTCTATATTAAACACTATGTTGCTCTCGGAGAGGAGAACATAGTTCTCTGTCGCCTCGGAGATATAGCCTCTGAGCTGGTAGAGGGTTTCTATCTTGTTGGCAAAGTTAACGCCGGCGTACGGCGGAAGAATCTTTACGCCGCTGCGCTTTTTGGACAAATCCCACGCGCTGCCGGAGCCGATATGATCCATAAGGGACATAAATCCGGACTTCGCGATGATACCAACGTTGTTGACGTTGGAGTTAGCCATATTCGAAAGTACAAAGTCAATCATCCTGTACTTTCCGCCGATTGGCACTGAGGCGGTAGTTCTGTGAGCGGTAAGCTCTGTCAATGTATCTTCACAGGAATTAGAAAAGATTACGCCTAAAACATCATTACTTTTCATTACTTCTCCACCTCCATATTTTTATCAATCATAGCCTTTGGAGGCACAACAACATTGTCGCCGATTGTGAGGTTGTCGCCGATTACGGTAACTCCCCAGTCGTCACGGTTCTTTACGCTTTCGGGATCGGCGCCGACAACGGCGTTCTTGCCGATGTGAGCGTTCTCGGCTACAATGGCAAACTCAACCTTAGCGCCTTCCTCAATAACCGCGCCGGGCATAATAATTGAGGAATTAATCACAGCGCCCTTGCCTACGGTTACTCCGGCAAAGAGTATAGAGAACTCCAGGTCACCCTGAACATTACATCCGTCGGCGATAAGGGAATTCTGTAGTTTAACTCCATCGGCGATATAATGCGGAGGCATCATCGGGTTACGTGAGTAAACCTGGTTGAGGTCAAGACCAACGTTAGGATCCAGGAGATCCATATTAGCCTCCCACAAGCTGTCGATAGTACCTACATCTTTCCAATAACCCTCAAACGGATAAGCGAACATTCTCTCGCCCGCGTCGAGCATTGTCGGAAGCACATTCTTGCCGAAGTCGTTGGATGAGTCGGGGTCGTTAGCGTCGTCTATGAGATATTTTCTAAGCTCTTTCCAACTGAAAATATAGATACCCATAGAGGCGTTGGTGCTCTTTGGATGAGCGGGTTTCTCGTCGAACTCGTAGATTGATCCGTCCTTGTTGGTGTTGAGGATTCCGAAACGTGAAGCCTCCTCCTTGGGAACATCAATCGCGGCGATAGTACAAGCCGCCTTGTTCTTTTTGTGATATTCGAGCATATCGTTGTAGTCCATTTTGTAGATATGGTCGCCCGAAAGAATCAAAACGTAGTCGGGGTTATACCTGTCGATATAACTGATGTTCTGATAAATCGCGTTGGCGGTACCGGAGTACCAGTCAGCTCCGCCGACAGCCTCATACGGGCTGAGACAGTTGACGCCGGAATGCATTCCGTCGAGATCCCACGGCTGACCGTTGCCGATGTACTCGTTGAGCACGAGTGGCTGATACTGGGTAAGTATGCCGACAGCCTCGATACCGGAATTCACACAGTTTGACAGCGGAAAGTCAATAATTCTGTACTTGCCGCCGAAAGGAACCGCCGGCTTGGCGAGCTTCTTTGTGAGCACGCCGAGACGTGAGCCTTGTCCGCCCGCGAGTACCATAGCTACAACCTTTTGTTTAGGTATCATAGTTTTACCTCCGATTCTTTTATCTGTCCCTTACGTTTACGCAGGGGAATAATTTATAAATGAAGATTAAGTCTTCAAAATTGGCTTGATTAATTTTTTCGCCGGCTTTTTGGGAGCGGCTTTTTTCTTTTTATCCGTCTTTTTCTTAACCGGCTTTTCGAGCTTTTCGCGAAGCTTTATAAAGCTTACGCTGAGCGGCGGAATAATAATCTTCAGCGCCTGATTGTAGCCGTGAACGGCGATATCCGACGTTTTCATTCCCTTTCCGTTCGAAACACCGCTGCCGCCGTAGCGCGCGTCCTCGGTGCTGAAAATCTCGTCGTATATTCCATATTCGGGAACGCCGATATAGTAGTCCTCGTGAGTCATCGGCTGGAAGTTGCACAATACAATCAACTCCTCGCCGTCTTTGGCGATACGTCGGAACGCGATTACACTCTTTGTGTAGTCGTCGTGGCTTATCCAGTTGAAGCCCTCCCAGTTAAAGTCGACCTCGTAGAGCGGCTTGTTGCTGAGATAGAAGTTGTTCATATCGCGGTAGAAATCATGGAGCATTTTGTGATTCTGATCGTTAAGGCTTGCCCAGTCGAGCTCCTCGCGGAAGTTCCATTCGCTTTCCTGTCCGATTTCGCTGCCCATAAACAGCAGCTTCTTGCCCGGATGCGCCATCATATAGGCGATAAACACTCGTACCGACGAGAACTTCTGCCCGATATCTCCGGGCATTTTATCAATAAGAGAGTGCTTGCCGTATACAACCTCATCGTGAGATACCGGCAGAATAAAACTCTCCGAAAACGCGTAGAAAAAGCTGAATGTAAGGCTGTCGTGGTTGAAGGGCCTCCACAGCGGGTCGAGCGACATATAGTGGAGCATATCGTTCATCCAGCCCATATTCCATTTGTAGTCGAATCCGAGTCCGCCCTTGTCCACCGGAGCCGATACGTTAGGCCAGGAGGTGCTCTCCTCGGCAATCATAGCGACATCGGGATGGTACATATGCACAGCGGTGTTCATACGTCTGATAAACTCTACCGCTTCCAGGTTTTCCTTGCCGCCCTCATCGTTGGGATCCCATTCACCCTTGGGACGGTTATAGTCGAGATAGAGCATCGAGGCGACCGCGTCAACACGGATCCCGTCGAAGTGGTACTCCTCTACCCAGAACATAGCGCTGGACACAAGGAAGCTTATAACCTCATAACGGGCGTAGTTGAACACGTAGGTTCCCCATTCCTTATGCTCGCCGCGTCTTTCGCCCTCGTACTCATAACAACAGGTGCCGTCGAACCTAGCCAGTCCGTGAGCGTCCTTCGGAAAATGCGCGGGAACCCAGTCAAGGATAACGCTGATGTTGTTTTGGTGGCATTTGTCAATAAAATACTTCAGATCGTCGGGCTGGCCGTAGCGCGAGGTCGGGGCAAAATAACCCGTAACCTGATATCCCCAGCTGTCGTCATATGGATACTCGGTAATCGGCAAGAACTCGACGCTGTTGTAGCCCATATCCAGCAGATAGGGCACCAGCTCGTCGGCAAGCTTGCGGTAGTTGAAGAAGTTACCATCCTCAAATCTCCTCCACGAGCCGGCATGGATCTCATAGATATTAAGCGGCCGCTCCTTATGCGGATGCTGCTTTCTGTATTCAAACCAGTTCTCGTCCTGCCACTGATACTTACCCAGATTATAAACAATAGAAGCGTTGTCGGGACGAGTCTCGGTGTGGAAGGCATAGGGATCGGATTTTATTACTTTTTCGAACCAAGGAGTTTCGATACAGAATTTATATCTTGTATACTCGCCGAGGCCTTCAATAAACAGCTCCCAAACACCTTTTTCGTCGAGCTTATACATATAGTTGCTCATATTGTTCCAGTCATTGAACGGACCGACGACCGAAACAGTCAGCGCGTTGGGCGCCCATACACGGAACACAACGCCGTCTCTGCCGTCCCAGTTGACGAGGTGAGCTCCGAGAATATCGTGAGCTCGCACAGCGTCGCCGTCATAAAACAGCTCAAAAGGATTGCGTCCGTCGTTAAAGTTATAATTCAAAATATCGTCCTCCTTTCGTTAAAAAGTCTAATTTAGTCAGTGAAATAAGCCTTATAACTGACTATTCTCACATATACACATATATAATATCAAATAACTATGTCAAATTCAAGTAAAATCGAAAATTTTTTAATATTTTTTTGTGTAATTTTATAATTATGGCAAAAAGAAAGCGCGCGCACCAAAGTGCGAGTGCTTTCTTCTGCCATCGCTCGTGCGCGCGCAGCGTGCTACTGAGCGGGCAATACAAATCTTTTTTTGATAGGAGTCAGTTAAGATATTAGCTGTTTTAAGTTGCTTACTTGTATAATTTTACAACTTTTAAGTAATTTCCTATCAAACAAAAAAAGGCTGCCGCAATATCGCGGCAGCCTGAAACGCCTGTAAAGATTAGCCTAATTCAGCGAAATACTTGATTGTTCTAACCATCTGGCTTGTGTAGCTGTTCTCGTTATCATACCAAGAAACTACCTGAACCTCATAGAGGTCGTCGCCGATAGGAGCAACCATTGTCTGTGTAGCGTCGAAGAGTGAGCCGTATGTCATACCGATGATGTCGGAAGAAACAATCGGATCCTCGTTATAGCCGTAGCTGTCGGAAGCGGCAGCCTTCATTGCGGCGTTGATACCCTCAACTGTAACGTCCTTGCCCTTTACAACAGCTGTAAGGATAGTTGTAGAACCTGTAGGAACAGGTACACGCTGTGCAGAACCAATGAGCTTACCGTTGAGCTCAGGGATAACAAGACCGATAGCCTTTGCAGCGCCTGTGGAGTTAGGAACGATGTTAGCCGCGCCTGCGCGAGCTCTTCTCATATCGCCCTTTCTGTGAGGACCGTCAAGGATCATCTGGTCGCCTGTATAAGCGTGGATTGTTGACATAATACCGCTCTGGATAGCAGCGTACTTATTAAGAGTATCAGCCATAGGAGCGAGGCAGTTGGTTGTGCAGGAAGCAGCGGAGATGATCTTGTCATCAGCTGTGAGAACATCCTCGTTAACCGAGAATACGACTGTCGGGAGATCATTGCCCGCCGGAGCGGAGATAACAACCTTCTTAGCGCCTGCGTCAATATGAGCCTGGCTCTTAGCCTTTGAGCAATAGAAGCCTGTGCACTCTAAAACAACGTCAACGCCGATTTCGCCCCAAGGAAGCTTGGAAGCGTCAGCCTCAGCGTAAATTGTGAGAGTCTTACCGTCTACTGTGATTGTGTTTGCCTCGTCGTCAGCCTCTACAGTGTGGAGGTTCTGACCGATAGTACCGCAATAGCCCTTCTGAGCCGTGTCGTACTTAAGGAGATTAGCGAGCATTGAAGGCTTTGTGAGGTCGTTGATAGCAACAACATCATAACCCTCTGCGCCAAACATCTGTCTGAACGCAAGACGGCCGATACGGCCGAAACCATTAATAGCAACTTTTACTGACATAATAAAAATTCCTCCTGTGTAAAAATTTGGTCAAAGCTATTATAATTTATTTCCGTCATAATTGCAAGTATTAAAAAGAATTAAATGTTGATTTTTTTACAGATTAACGTAAAAAAATACCACTGCAAGTAAAATTGACAAATTATTGTCAAAAAAAAGAGAATTTTTCTTGACATTTCGCCCAAATTAAGGTACCATATATATGTATGTACGCGTATAAGTGCGCTTAAATACTTTTATCAAGCTCGAAAGAGCCGTTATTTATAGATATTTTGTAATCCAGACATTGGTTTTTACATAGAGTAAAGACTTTCCGCTATTTGGCGTTCAAAATATTATTACAACTGAATATCTTGCTTAACGGCACCGAGGTTGATTTTTTATGCTAATTAACTTTGTAAACAAATTAAATCAAGGAGGTGTCAAAATGCCGACATTAATTGCGATTATTTGTATCGTAGCTGCCGCGCTCTTATTCGGAGTAGTTGGAGTTATTGTGGGTATCAACTACCGCAAAAGCGTAGCAGAAAAACAAATCGGCAGTGCTGAACAAGAGGCTAACAAGATTGTCTCAGAGGCTATGAAAACAGCCGAGGCAAAGAAAAAAGAAGCCGTTCTTGAAGGTAAAGACGAGATCCACCGCCTTCGTAACGAAAGCGAAAAGGAACTCGCCGACCGCAGAAGAGAAGTACAGCGTCAGGAAAGACGCATTCAGCAAAAAGAAGAAAACCTTGACAAAAAGATGAACAATCTCGAAGTCAAGGAAGAAAAAGTATCCAAGAAGCTTAAGGACGCCGAGGCAAAGGTTGCCGAGGTAGAACAGATCAAGAAGAGCCAGTTTGAGATGCTCGAAAGGATTTCGGGCTATACGGCCGAACAGGCCAAGACCTATCTTCTTGACCAGCTCGACGGCGAGCTCGCCCACGAGAAATCCGTCAAGATCCTTGAGTACGAGGAGCAGCTTAAGGACGAGTCCGAGAAGCTCGCGAGAAAGATGATTTCTCTCTCGATTCAGCGTCTCGCGGCTGAGCAGGTCAGCGAAGCCACTGTCTCGGTAGTAGCTCTCCCCAATGACGAGATGAAGGGTCGTATCATCGGACGAGAAGGCCGCAACATCCGCGCTATTGAAAACGCGACGGGCGTTGACCTTATCATTGACGATACTCCCGAAGCGATCACACTCTCGAGCTTTGAGCCTGTAAGACGTGAGATCGCCAGAGTAGCCCTCGAAAAGCTTATTTCGGACGGACGTATCCATCCTGCCCGTATCGAAGAAACTATCGAAAAAGCCAGACGTGAGGTTAACTCTAAAATCAAGCAGGCGGGCGAACGCGCGGTACTTGATTTGGGTGTACGCGGTATCCATCCCGAGCTTGTAAAACTTTTAGGAAAACTAAGATACCGTACCAGCTACGGACAGAACGTACTCGACCACTCAATCGAGGTTGCTTATATCTCCGGAATGCTCGCCTCCGAGCTTGGAATTGATCCGACAGTAGCAAAACGCGCGGGTCTCCTCCACGATATCGGTAAGGCGCTTGACCACGAGATGGACGGCTCCCACGTTGAACTCGGCGTAGAGGCTGCCCGTAAGTATAAGGAAAGCGACGCTGTTATCCACGCTATCCAGGCTCATCACGGCGACGTTGAGGCCAAGACCGTAGTCGCTTGTATCGTACAGGCCGCTGACGCTATTTCAGCCGCCAGACCGGGAGCCAGACGTGAGAATCTCGAAAACTACATCAAACGTCTGCAAAAGCTTGAAGAGGTTGCATCCTCGTTCAAGGGAGTCGACAGCTCCTACGCTATTCAGGCAGGACGTGAAATCAGAATTATGGTTAAGCCTGAGGTTGTCGGCGATGACCGTATGGCTTCTCTCGCGAGAGACATCTGTAAGAAGATAGAAGAAGACCTCGAATATCCCGGTCAGATTAAAGTCAATATTATCCGCGAATCCAGAGCGGTTGACTTTGCAAAATAAACACAAAGGGCTGTCGCAGATTAGCGGCAGCCTTTACTTTTTTTTAAGATAATGATACTCGTCAGCGCGGACCGCGCAATCGGCATAAGCAACGTATGGAAGTTTCCCTATATTGCCGGTGAAAGCGGCTGCATAAGACACTGCTACCGATTCGCGCTGCCGGTTAGGATATTGATAGTTTTCACAAGCGGAATTATACAGTAAAAAAGAGGTTGGAAATAATGAAGGAATTGTTCAGAGGCATAAAGGCTACCGAAGGAAAAGGTACCGGCAGGGTCAGAATCATCGACTGCTCCTGTCCCGAATACGAGGACAGAATTATCGAAGATACCGACAGAGAGCTGGGTCGATTTGTACGAGCGCTTAAAACATTCTGCAACAATACAAGAAGCGAGATCGAATATATAAAAAGGACAATAGGAGCCCATGAATCCGACATCCTGCTTGGGCATATACAGATGACTCACGACCCTAAACTGCAATCGGAGCTTATAAACAAAATCAACAACGGTATGTGCGCCGAAAGAGCTACGAGCGAAATATGCGATGAATATATTGAACGCTTTATGGAGGCCGATGTGGAGTTTTTGCGCCAGATCGCGACTGATGTAAAGGATGTCAAAACAGGAGTTATAAACCTTTTGCTTCACAAAGAGCCCGTGAATGTCGGGGATTTCGGCGAGGACACCATTGTCGTATCCAAGGAGATGACCCCTTCTGTAATCGCGAGGCTCGACCGCGAACACACCAAGGGAATTATAACCGAAATCGGCAGCTCGGATTCTCACGGGGCGGCGCTTGCGAGGGCTATGAAAATCCCGAGCATAGTTGAGATCCCAAACATTGACAAGCTGCTCAAGGACGGCGACTATATAACCTTGGACGCCGACGAAGGTATAGTATACTCAGCTGAATAACACCCACCATTCGGTATCACCTGAGAGGTTATCAGAAATATTTTGACAATACACTTCCTCATTGGTAATATGTTTATATCAAACAAAATCAGCTTGAAATCTACGAGGACGACCTCGGCCATCCGCAGATAAACATAACTCCCGACAAAGAATAGCATCTGCTTATTATTTGAATATTTAGGACAGGTTATTCTTCTTAACCTGTCTTTTTTATATAAATATTTTGATTATAAATATCGGAAAGGAAATAACGATGGTTACCGAAAAAGAAATTAAGAGCAAAAGCTTTAGACCTCTTGATACGAACAAGGTATCGTACCGGGTTACTCCCCAAAGTATGGGCAGGTTCAGCGAAAACCAAAATGAGCTTTGGAAAAAACTAAGAAATTATCTCGAAGATTATAAAGAAGAAAACAACCTTAGCTGGTTCGAAACCGCCGGTGAAGTTGAAGAGCGTTGCAAGCACAGTTGGGACGGATTCAAAAAATATTTAAGCAATCGCAAGGGGCTGTCACGCGCTATGCTGTACAAGTTTTGTATCGGAATGGAACTGAGCCTAGAAGAATCCAAGGAGTTGTTCGCGATGTCGAGGGAAGGCGGTTTGTCCGACGACAATATGGGCGACTACATCTTTCTGTGCGCGATACGCGACGGAGACGATATTGACAGTTTCATCAGTCAATACGAAGAATATACCGGCAAAAAAATCAGCAAAAGAAACAGAAGCGAATAAGGGATAACTTATCCCTATGCTGCGCAAATACACGGTGATATAATAGCCTCACAACAAGAAAGCAACGCACGTTTCTGCGTAGCAGAAAACTGTGCGGATAACACTACTCTTTTTTCTCTATAGGAGCAAGAAAAAAGAGTAAAAAAGGAGAAATTCATATGACTGATTTCAGCTGGTTTAATTTTGACAAAAACGGAACAGAGTTTATGAGGCAGGTTATTTTCTCGCCACTGACGGATACGTCCGTCCGCAGCAAGTACGGTTACAGGGAATTCGAGGACTACGCGATAACGATGGCCGAAATCTGTGTGGAGCCGAACCTGAGATTTATCAGAAAATACCGCAACATTATCGAGAAAACATTGTTCGACGCGTATCCGGAGGTTTTTGAGAACATATTTCCTGTTATGGAAATCGAAGCACAAAATCGTGAGGAAGGCTTTGCCGAGCTAAAGAAGCTGCCGTCGACCAACGGTCTACTCAATGCCTATTGTCTGGCGCTTTTCGAAATCGGCGGATGCGGGGATATAGTGTACTCGGAATACCTGAAGTACAAATGGACGGTCAACATCAATATGAAGGCCACAGCCGCCGAAGACGTCGATCTGTACGATTTTCAGAAAGACGCGGTAGACGCGATGGAGAGGCATTTTATCGACAATGACTGTCAACGAGGAATGCTCGTAATGCCTACAGGCAGCGGCAAGAGCAGAACCGCTACATATTTCCTTATCAGAAAAATGATTAGTCGCGGATACAAGATTATCTGGATCGCTCACCGCCATATGCTGATTGATCAGGCGGCAAAATGCTTCGACAAATTTGCGGGACTCGCCAAGCTCGAAAAACCTGATATCAAAAAATACAACATCAGCTGTGTATCGGCGGAGCACCAAAGCATAAAATCCGTCGGCAGCGACACCAATATCATAGTATGCAGTATCCAGTCGATTTGCCGTAACATCGAACACCTCAAGAGGATCACAAAGGGCAAGCTTATGATAGTTGTTGACGAGGCGCACCACACCTTTGCCCCGTCATACCGAAGAACCCTCAGCGAACTGCTCAAACGCCGCAAAAACGCCAAGCTGCTGGGTCTTACCGCCACCCCGATACGCTCCAACGACAAGGACAGCGCCGCGCTGATGAAGATTTTTGACAACAATATAGTTTTCAATATTTCTTTGAGCAAGCTTATCTCGCTCGGTATTCTGGCGAATCCGCACCCCGTGGAAATTTCCACCAACGAGGATTTTGAGCCGAGAATCAGCGAGGACGAGGCTCAGCTTATAAGAAGACGACACGACCTTCCTGAATCGGTTCTTAACAAAATCGCGTCCTCAGCAGCGAGAAACAAGCTTATCGTAAGCGAGTACCTCGACAACGCCGACAAATACGGTAAGACTCTCATCTTTGCTCTCAATGTTCTGCACTGCCGTTTTCTTTCGGACGAGCTAAAGAAACACAAGGTTCGCTGTGACTGTATTTATTCCGGCAAAGAGGACAATGCCGCTGTTATCGAAAGATTCCGCAACAACGAGCTGGATGTACTGGTAAATGTAAATATAATGACAGAGGGCAGCGACGTACCCGATATCGAGACCGTATTTCTCACACGACCGACGCAGAGCGAAGGCTTTTTGTTGCAGATGATAGGCCGCGGAATGCGTGGTAAAAACTCAGGCGGAACCGAGGACGTCAACATCGTAGACTTCCACGACAAGTGGACAGTGTTCAACAAATGGCTTAACCCGAAATGGTACTTCGGCGAGGCGGAGGAACCCGAATATCAAAGCAAAAAATACACTCCGAGAGATGTAGAATATTTCTCCTGGAGTATACTAAAGGACGCGTACAACTCCTTTACATATTCGCAGTGCAGATACAACAAGATTATCTCCGTCCCGGTAGGCTGGTACGGACTGGTCGACAGACACGGTGAGGATTACTATCTCTTTGTCTTTGAAAACCAGATAAGCGGCTACAAGAATATAAAGAAAAACATTGCGGAAATCACGTCCGTTCCTGCAATCGACTACGCCGCGGTAACCGACAAATACTTTCCCGATTACTGTGTAAAGCCCACGGAATACGAAATCAGCCTGTTCATCGACAATATGATAAGCTTTGAGGAAAAGCCCACGCTCAATCAGTTTGCCGAGCGAAAGAAGATTGATCCGTTCTATGTCGCCGAGGAAGCGGAAAAGAACAGCCACGATATCTTCAAACTCGCCGAGCAGAGATACAACGATTATCCGCTGGCGGAGGAAATATACGGCGATATCAGAAACTACCTCACTAAGGTTGTGAACGCTAAGATTTACAAAGGCAGTCAGCCGGTCTACGGCAGAAAGGTGTGCGAGCTTCCCGAGGAGCTTATCCCCTTTGACCGCACGCCGTACCACAATATCGACGAGCTTGTGTCCGAGGTCAAGGACGAAATGTTCGGCGGAAGCTACGACGGAATATCCTCGGTTCACTGGACGAAAAAACCGTACAAAACATACTACGGATGCTACTTCCACGCCGACAACAGAATCGAAATCAACAACATCCTCAACTCGCGCGACGTGCCGAGAGAGGTGGTAAAGTTCGTAATATACCACGAGCTGCTGCACAGGGACAATCCGTATCACGACAAAAGATTCAGGCAGGAAGAACACAAGTTCAGGAACTTTGAGGACTGCGAAAGCTTTTTATACAACAATATGTACAAATTCGATATAGAAGAATGGTAAAACACTTTTAATGAACACTCTTTTATAAAACACTCTTATTGCACCATTCTTTTACAACACTCCTTATAAGCCGGAGGCTGCCGTGTACAAAACGGCAGCCTCCGGTCATTATTATAATATATATTCTTGTAATATCAGTCGTTATTTCGACCGGCAATTGTGATAATAAGATCCAGAACTTTAAGATAGAGCCACAGCACGGTAAAGGATAGTCCGAACGCCGCCTGCCACTCGTATTTTACCGGAAGCTGGTTGCTTACAACGTTATCAATCGTATCAAAATCACAAATCAAAAACAGCGCCGCGATTATAATAAACAGTATGCTCGCGCCGACCGACAGAGCAAAGTTCTGCTGAATCGCAATAACCATTGGTCTTGTATAAGGAATAAAATATCCTATGAATGTAAGCAGCGAGCCGGCTATTACCGTAACAAAAAGCGTAGTCATAACCATTCTGAACTTCTTTGTAACCCTGATAACGCCTGTGGAATACAGAATCGACATCACAAGCACAATCAGAACAGTAATCATCAGAGCCAGAGCTCCGAGGTATTCCATATGATAGGCTCCGAGCACCTTAAATACCAGGAAAGAGATTATATATCCCTGGGTTATGCAGTAGAGCGCTCCGGTTACCGGAGTGGTCGCACCGGCAAAAAACGCGAGAAGCTGAAATACTATCGCCGCGATAACGACTCCGATAAGCACATAGGTCTCGTTCTGATAAAGAGACACGTCAAAGCCCTTGTAGTTTATCTCGAACGTCTCCCCTGTCGCAAAATAACTGCCCGCGAACAGCTGTAAAAATATTCCCGCTACGCTGAACAGCAGGAAGTACACTGTCTTTAGCGTAATTCCGGCGTAGGACGCGCAGTTGTCGGCGGAAACCTCGTCGACGCCGTTGAGCCTGCGCATTACAGGGTTCGAGGCGAGCAGCGAGCTTTTTTTCTGATTATTAGTTTGACTTAGTGTAGCCATATTTTTCCTCTTTTCATATAATATCAGGAACGAATTCAGCTGAGGCTGACCGAAAGGCCAGCCTCGTCGTTCGTATTAGTTTATAAATCCGCTTCCTCCGCAGGAGGTACAGATTACTCTGCCGGATCCGTTGCAGGCCGAGCAGGGTCTGCGATAGGTAGTTGTGCGCGGAGGGATATAGATTCCGCCGATGTTACTGCCCATACTTGTGATGATTGTCTCGTTGAAGCCGCCTAAGCCGCCGCAGGAGAAGCAGGTTCTTCTGCCGCTGCCGCCGCAGGATGTACAGGTGCGGTGTCCGCTTGAGGATGATGTATGAGTATGCGTAGCGGTCGAGGTTGAAGTCGAGGTAGCCGAGGTAGTTTTCTTGGCTGCCTTCTTAACGGGAGCCTTAATGTAGAGCTTGACAGTCTTTTTAACTGTCTTTGCGCTGTAATCAGCGTTTCCCTTCACCTTTATTCTGAGCTTGATTTTATATGTACCGGCCTTATAGCTTCCCTTTTTAAAGGTGATTTTGCCGGTCTTTTTGTTGACCGTTATTTTCTTATAGATTGAGGGGGTTGTGCCCTTCTTGACCTTAGTAACCTTGACATTTCCCTTTGCTTTGGAGATTTTTATGAGTTTAAAGGCCTTTTTGGAATTTTTCAAAACGGAGGTCTTGGTGCCCTTGTCGAAGGTCTTGACCTTAACCGTGTTAGTCATCTTGCCGCTGATTTTGATTACAGCGGTAATTGTAACGGTTTTAGCGTCGTAGGAGGAGTCGCCCCCGGCGGTGATGTTGAGCTTAACCTTGTAGGTGCCCTTTTTGTACTCGCCCTTTTTGAGGGTGATTGCTCCGGTGCTCTTGTTGACAGAGATCTTGTTGTAGATCGAGGCGGTTGTGCCGCTCTTGACCTTTGTTACCGCAACCGAACCCTTGGCGCCGCTGATTGTGAACGGCTTTACGGTTTTGGATGACTTTTGCAGGGCAGCGGCCTTTATCGAGCTTGACGATGCCAAAGCCTTAAGAGGATTAGCGGCTTTTACTGTCGGCTTGTCGTTGTTCTTATCTTTACCGGCATCTGTCGGTTCAACAGCCGGATTGTTGTTGCCTTCCTTTGTGGGCTCTACAGCCTCTGTAGGAGTTACTCCGCCCTCCTTAGTGGGCTCAACTGTCTCGCTCTCCTTGGTAGGCTCTACTGCTTCTGTAGGAGTTACTTCGCCCTCCTTAGTAGGCTCTATTGTCTCGCCGGGCTCTGTCGGAGTATCCGGCTCGTTATAATCTGTATGAGAATCGGGCTCGCTGTACTCGGTAGGAGTATCGCCCTGTCCGGTAGACTGAGTATCCGACTGAGCGGATGTTGTGGTTTCGGGCTCGGAGACGGGCTCCTTGATTGATTTTATCGAGATATACTTGTCGTCGCCGGTTTCGTCGAGGCCTTTTGCTGTGGCGGTATCGGCGCTTTCGCCGCCGAGAATCTCGAACTCGTTGCCTGTCAGCGACATTGTCAGTCCGCCGCCGAACGCGCTTCTGTTACCATAGGCAACGAGGCTGCCCCATTCGCCCATTACTACTTCGGCGTTTTCTTCGTTGGAGTAAATGCCATATCCGATTTTTACCGCTTTGCCGCTGGAGCTGGACGCCGGAGCCATACAGTCGGATTTAAGAGTTACTTTACCGTTGTTGAGCATTGTGCCGGAAAGCTCGATCGCTGCCGCGGGAGAAGGACTCCAGCCGTTAATAGCGATAAAGATTCCTGTGTTTACGGACTTGTCGACTTCGATTACGCCGTTTTTGCCGACTGTGATATCCCTTGCCTCGATAGTGGGATACTCGCGGATTTCGGCGTCTGTAGTCGCCTTTAGCGTACCGTTGACTTCGAGCACGGTTGTGTTTACGCTGTGCGAAGCTGTCGTAGCGTCTACATCATAGCTCGAATCAACACAAGCTGCCTCGTTTATGGTCAGCCTGCCGCAGATAATACCGTCTGTGTTGAGCGTACCGCTCTCGACGGTGAGCCTCTTGCCGTATACCGCGAAGCCGTAGAAGGCGTAGCGCTCGGCCTCGCTCGCGTTATTTTCGAGCTTGACTGTGTTGTCGCCGTTAAATACAACATTGAGGTCGTCGGTGGAGTATACGCCGGCGATCATCTGATAGCTGTTATCGAGCTCCAGCACGGCATAGTAGTCGGATACAGTAGCGTTGTCAAAGGTGAGAGTCTTTGTAGCCGCGTCGTAGGAGATATGTCCCGTGATTCCGCTGCCGGTGATATTGTCGGCGTTCGATGCGGTAACAGGTACGCCGGCTACCCAGAGGTTATACTCGGAAGCGGGCAGGTTGTTGCCGCCGGGCTCGTCGGTAGAAGGCTCGGTTTCGGTAGTTGTATCGGGCTGTGTACCGCCTTCGGTATTGGGCTCGGTAGTCTCTGTGGTATTTTCATCGGGAGTGCCTTTATTTTCGAAAGTCTTGTCTCCGTAGTAATAATCGTAGTAAATAAAGGGGTCTTCTTCCTGTACCTCGGAAAGGTCGTCGCTGTCTACTTCATTGTTAGTTTCGAAAACATAAATCTTTTCGCCCTTGAATTCTATTGTATTGTCATCCGAGAAGTTGTACACGTCGCCGAATTCAACAGCAAACTCGTCGCCGTCCTTGTTCTCGTAGACTTCCTTTGTCGAAACATAAATCGGCTTGGCGTTATCGGCGATACTGGTTGCCGTAACGGTGAACTCGGTATCTTTGAGCTCCTCTTTGCTATATTCGCCGACATACTCGGAGTTGTCTACAAGATAGCATCCCAAATCGTCGTTAAAGTAGCATTTGCGGAAGTCGTAAGTGGGCTCGTCATCGCCGTCATATTTTTCCTCGCTGACACAGTAGGAATGGTCGGGATCCGAGGCGCGCTCGGCGAGATACAGGCTATCATAGGTCCAGTTGGAGATTTCGCCGCCCTTTACCTTTTTAGTAAGGTACTTTTCGTGTTCGTCATAGCAGACGTCCACAGCCTCTGTGCCGCCGATTGTAAAGACGGTATTGGGGTCGGAGTGGGTGCTGTTCTGCATACGGAACGCGTCTTTGCTGCTCATGAGTGTCAGGGTCGCCGTCGGGGCAACGTCCATAGAAAAGTTGTAGTAATCATCGGCCAGAGCCTTGAACTGAACCGCGTAGTCGGCATTTTCGCCGCCCACGGTGAGTTCTCCGCTGCCGACAAATCCGAGACATCCGTCGTAAACCGTAATCATATCGAGCGTACAGGTGCCGATGATATTTACCTTAAAATCATCGCCCATAAAATAGGTGTACATATTGTGCTCGCCCGCAAAGTCGACATTGTCAAGTGTCAGGGTGTTGGTATCGGAATCGTAGCTTACTCCGTCGAGCAAGCCTTCGTGGTAGCCCTGCCAGTCTAGGATTTCTATCGATTTGTCACCGGAGAATCCGATTGTCTTAAACATTCCGCCGGTTTTGGCTTTGTCGGATACTGCGGCGCCTGCGGACAGCTGAGCTGCCGCGAATACGCTGAGAAGCATCAGCGCGGCCAAAATCAGACTCATTGCTTTTTTAATTTTCAACATAAATTAAGCCTCCTCGTTAAATAAATTTATTTATATTGCTTTGTAAATTATATCATACGGTTTTTTTCTTTTCAATACAAATTGTATACTCGTAAAGTATTTTTCACTTTTGCGGAGAATAAGAAACTTTTTTCTGTATGAACAAGTTGATATGAAAGGATAGCAAACAACTATACTCTGATATAGATGATAGTATTTTCTATAGAGTATATAATGTAAATAATACATATGTGTTTTTTCTGTTTATATAGTTTTATGTGTTTTTATACCCACATCTTTCACAACAACGTTCAAAGCCGCATAAACACCGAGTTTTTTGTGTGGAAGATGATTACAAAACATCTTCCGCATCTTCCACACTTTACATATTATTATCCAAACTATCCGCTGACATTGCATATGAAGTCCGCGGCAATGTATAATCATAAGCCGCAGCCGCGTATTCTGTTTGTCAGGTGGAGGAGTATGCGTTTTCTATAGAGTACTAAACGTAATAATATATATGTGTTTTTATTCATTGTATAGTTTATATGTATTTTACTTCACTACCCCTACCAAAACACCTCTAAGGCCTTATAAACACTGACTTTTTTCGTGGTGAGGGAGCTTGATTTTCCTTCACCACTCCCCCTACTGAAATATGTTATTTGCTCTACATGAGCCGGATTAGATGATGTGTATATTTAGTCCCTTGCTTGATTTTGAGTAATAAAAGGGAATGTCGCGCCGCGACATTCCCCAAATAGCTTTATTTCTTCTGAACCTCTTTGGCGAGAATCAGGTCATCAACCGTATCGACCTCTGCCCATGTGTAACCCTTGACGTCCTTATAGTAAAGGTCAAAATCATTTTCGAAAATCATCTGTACCAACGCGTCCTCAAAGAGCTGGTCGTACATCTCGCCGTTCACCATATTGTCGATTTCCTCAATCAGGAATCGTGCAGATACGGCGTCGAGCTTGGTTACGCTGACATACTGAGCGTAGAACTCGGAGAGCGACTTGCTCATCACACAGATTCTGTCGTCGTTTACCTGTACGTTGTACTTGCCCGTAGTCTTGCTTGAATCAACGAGAACATACGGAACGTCGGTAGGCTTGCAGAAGATTTCTTCAATAAGCTTATCCTCGGCAACGATATCGGAGTTTATGATAGTGATATTGTCGCGCTCAAGATACTTTTTCGCGAACCACATAGAGGCTATAGAGCCGGTCGAAGAGTAGAAGGGATTGCGCACAAATGTGACGTTTTCGCGCTCAAGCTCTCTGGTAATCTGTTCGTACATAAAGCCGGCAACCACTACTATTTCGGCCTTTCGGTCATAATTACGAATAAGTCTGACCATTCTCTGGAGCACAGTTGTATTGCGGTCAAGTTTATAGAGCGACTTCGGTGTTTTTAGGGTTAAGGGTTGAAGTCCTGCGCCTTTTCCGGCGGCTAAGATAATATATGTCATATTGCACCTCCGATTATTTGTACATTTCCAGCGCTTTTACGCTGTAGTCCCTGGCAAAGCGGTACCATAGCGGCTTTAGGTAGCCAACCTTCTGGCCCGACGCCTCTTTGAACATACACCAGTGCATAAAGAAGAAGCCTGTAATGGATATCCACGCGTAGAAGTGGCGTTTTTCGATATCATTCGGCTTGTGTCCGAAGTAGATAAAGAGTATTCTGTCAACCTCCTCGTCGCTGTGATCGCCGCCGCAGACATAGGTGCCGATATCGAATCCCGGATCGTTGTAGCCGCCGTACTCCCAGTCGGTGAGATAGATTTCTGAATCGTTAATCAGGAAGTTCTCGTCACGAGCGTCGCCGTGGGCAATACACTTTGGGATACCGTCCTGTTTGGTGAGCTCGTAAAGCTCGTAGATTCTGTCGCGGATAGAATTAAACTCCGGATATTCGGAAAAGTTTTCGCCGTATTTGTCGGCAGGAGTCATATCCCTGATACTTTCCCACTTTTCTTTAACATCGAACTCCCACCTAACCTTTGCCTGAAAATGATGGAGCTTGTTAAGAAGACGTACGCCTCTGTATATATCGCTGACATCGTTATAGTCGAAGTCACGGTGCTCGACGAATTTAGCAATTTTCCAACCTCTGGAAACGCTCATAGCTACCAGCGTGGTGTCTACTCTTGCCTCATATGCCTGGCTCTGAATCATAGATTCACGGCCTCGGTCAACGAGAACCTCTGAGCCGAGTCCCGGGAATCTGAACACATATTTGCCGCCGTTCAGCTCAAAAGACAGGACAGAGTTACTGAGTCCCTTCTGCAGAGGCTTTAAGTCGATAATCTGGTCTTCGTTACAGTTAAAAACCTCGCAAATAGTTTTGTTGATAAACTCTAAGTCCTTTTCGTGCAGGACTCCTCCTGTGGTTTGGATTGTTGTACCTGACATTGGAAAACCTCCCATATGTATTGTAATGCAGTCATATAACCATAGGTTTTTACACTCTATTTAAATTATTATACATTAACCGACAACAAAAATCAATCGTTTTTCACATTATAGGCTTGACAAGTTTTTAACGAAATCATATTGCCGAAGAGCAGACAAAGGCCTTTCTAAAGAATATAAATTTCTATCGCGTTTAATAGCTTATACTTTTTATCTATATATACGACGTAAAGAGCGCATTAATGTACAATTGAATTAAAGCGGCTGTATCATTGCAGCCAGCATAAAGAAAAGGAACTGCTGTAGTCGCAGTTCCTTTTCTTAAAAGAAATTTATGAAAACAAAACGTAGAAATCAATTTTAGAATTCATTAATAATATTAGCAATCCTCATCTGTATCAGCGTCGCGTCACGCACTGTGACCTGGCCGTCGTGATTTGTATCCGCGCAAACCATTCCGTATTTAGACAATGTAATCAATCCTGCCTTATACTTTTGAACAGCTGTCGCGTCAGAAATACTAATCTTCCCGTCGGCATTTGCGTCACCCACAAGGGGCTCATCAAGCAATCTGAAATCAATACCATTATTAATTGCGTAGTTATGGGCTGCTGAATTCTTATAACAGCTAATCTTGAGCTTACTCGAACTTGAAAAAGCATTATTTTCGATTGTTTCTACCGAACGCGGAATAACAATCTCCTCAAGATTATTGCATTGACTAAACGCATCGTGCATAATCTTTGTACAGGTTTCGGGCAATTCAACTTGCTCAATACCCGAACTCATAAACGCGTGCGGAGAAATTACAGAAACAACAGAGTCCTCAAGATTAATCCTTTTCAAAGAGCTTGTGCCCGAGAAAGCGCCGACGCCTATCTCCTTTAGAGCAAAATTACACTCAAAAGACTCTAGGGAAGTACAATTCAGAAAAGCGTAATCGCTCACAGTCCAAAGCGGAGAACTGGTCTCAACATTTTTTACGGTAGTGTTATTTAGAAAACAGTGGCTACCGATTGACACAACCATTTTGTCGTTAACAATACGCGGAACTATTACATCTCCGCCACTGCCGATATATTCATCCAGCTCCCAGTATGAACCACCATTGATTGCTTCATACACCCAATCGCCTATAGTTACAATTGTTTTGCCGCAAGATTTATGATCAACGTCAACCGCAAACACGCTAAATGAGGATATCAAGAATACAAATATTGATAAAGCAAGTGAAATTACTTTTTTCATAATTCACCTCAGTATTAATAATCAAGCTTATGCCGCAACCGCAACAGATTGCGGCATAAGTGATTTGCTCAATTAGAAGTTATCAAGGATCTCTCCGCCATCATCATCTCCGCCGATGATTTCAGGAATAGTTTCCTCTGTACTGCCCAGAATAATATCATCTAAAGTGACCTTGAATGAATTAAAATCAGGACTTACATATTCTTTTTTCATAGTAAATACCTCCAATCAACTCACCTATTATTCATATGTCTTAACAGACGATACATCCGAGAAAGTATACGTTGAGCCGTTCTTGATATATGCGTATACACAATACTTAGCGCCGAGTGAAGTCTTGTAATCTCTCCTTACGGCAATATCAGTACGGTTAAACGATGTCAGCGTAGTAGCCTGCATATTGGTTATACTCAATCCCTTGCCGGTTTTCTTTGTTGTACCCGAAGCAACAGAATTTGCTAATGTAGTTAGCTGAGTAGGATTGTAACCATTTATTGTTTCGTTTGTTTTATTATCACAAACAACAAGCACACCAACTGTTGCGCCATCAGGTACAGCGGATGCCCTGACGTTAGAACCGTTACGTACACGTACTATTGTGTCATTATAGAATACACCTGTATCGGAAGTGGTCAGTTCCTTGTTTACTTCATTTTCATCAATTGAAACATGCAATCCGTCTTCAGGTACTGAAGTATTACCGTCTTCATCATATACCGCTATAACAGCCTGGTCTCTGGTGAGTCGTAAACCGTAGTTTGTCTGTGTAGAGATTAACTCGCCTTGTGTACCGTTGTCATACGCGTACCATCCGAGGAACTTCTTATCGTAATATGAAGTTACAGGAACGCCTCCGTTAAGATCAGTCAAATTGACTGCAGCTCCATTGTACACGGCTGTTTTTGTTTTTGTCAGTAAATTTCCGCTTGCGTCTTTATAATACGCTGTTAATGTGTATTCAGGTAAAGTTGTAGTGAATCCTGTTATATCAAGAATATATCCATTTGAATCAGGTGTCTTTGTCCATCCATTGTAACTCGTTGGTGAGAAGTCAATGTTTTTCTTAAAGATACCGATACCTACAGGAACCTTATTCTTAATATCAGTCTCATGACTCGCTGGAATAATACGGTTTCCGTTTGTACCCATCTCTTCTGCGGTCAGGTCATTACCGGCCGCGCTGTATGTTCTCTGACCTTCTCTACCCGTATATTTATACTGGTATACTGCCGAGGCTCTATACATCGCGTAGAATGTAACGTCCTTATTCGAATAGTTCGGATAGAAGTTTTCGTTAGAAGCGTAACTAGCCTTAACAAAGTCACCTGTATTAGCGTCGTAGTAATACCATCCGATAAAGTTCTGGGCAGAAGCGTTCAAATTAACAGGGCTGTTTGAAGCGTCACGTACAGCGGTTCTTACAAATGAACCGTCAGAAGCTGTAAACGGAGCTTCATTTCCGTCCTCGTCAGTTACATGCGTATTATTACCCTTTATAGTATCATATGCTGCTGAAGCGTTACCGTAGGCAGCTGTGTTGCTGCCAGCAAGCACCTCACCGGAGTCGGTCATCATACCAACGCCAACTTTTACACTAACAAGCTCGTTGTTTGCTACGGCGTTCCACTGACCAGTGAAACGATACGCGTCAAAGTTATTACCTACGTTGATACGTTTTTCATTGTAACCGGTCGCGCCTGAACCGCTTTCAGCGTCACCATACATATATCTAGGTTTATCGTAACAAATCGATACTGATTTACCGTCAACCGCGTATCCCTTATCCTCAAGAACCTTACCGATATAGGAATCAACACCGTTATCGGACAAATCGGCTATACCGGCGGTAAGAACATTTGTAATGTAGTTACCCGAAGCGTCATATATGTACCACTGTACAGCATAGTTCATACTTACGCCTGATGCTCCGCCGTAGGTAACACCTGAAACAGTATCATAAGATTTACCTGAGTAGAACACGTGAGTCATCGAGGAATTGTTGTACAATACCTGACCTTTAGCCGCGATATAGAATGAAGCGGTCGGTTTAGTCTTCATCGTGTTACCGTTAAGGTCGATATACTTATCACCCTTAGCGTTAGTTAGGTATTCCCAATTGAGCTTACTCCAAGTAGGATGAGGCTCTAATGTTACAATATTATGGCTGAGTAATTCACTGTGTCTCCAGGAAAGCAAGCTGGAGTTACCGTCCTTCATCGAGAAGGAAATATTTATATCATCAGCGTTACCATTAAATCTATCATAAAGCGCGATAGGCTCACGATAGTCATATGTCTGTGCCTTAAAGTTAGTACGCGCATACTCACCGCTGTCACCACTATATACATGGTTATATACGTTAACAATACCACCAGATGCAGTACCTGTTTTATGGTCGGAAACAGAACCCATTACGCCTGAGCATCCGAGCCAAGAGTGCGCGCCGTCAACGTAGTTCGAGAATGTAATACCCTCAAGTTCATTCGAAGATTTTACGCCCTTAAATACCGCTGTCCAAGTAGTCATATCGTCAGAAGGAATCATTGGCTGACCCGGATAACCGCCTAATGCGTTTCCGCCGCCGCTCTGATACCAAGCGTACGCGGTAACGATATCACCCCACTGCTTACGGTTAAGCTGTGTAGCGTCAAAGGTTATCGTAACATTCGCGCCTGCTTCCTCTACAATAGGAACGATGTACAGATTCTGTTCTGAGCCTGCCAAAGTGAGATCGATGTAATATTTGCTTCCGTCTTTCTTAACATCTCTTTCAGCACGAACAGTTTTATTTGTAATATCATAAATGAAGAATGCCGAAATCTTATCGGAGCCGCCCACAGTCTTGGTAATACGTACTGTAGCGCCCTTCTTCTGAGGTTTGTAGTGATTTACGTGACCTTCAATATCGGGATCCCAACCGTTGCCTTGTTTACCAACACTAAAGTAACCTGTCTGTCCTGAAGTTTTAACAACACCGTCAACAACAGGTTCTACAGTAACAAGACTTGATCTGGATGTTGAACCTACATCGAATCCGTTAGATACATAAATGTTCGAATAAATCTTAGTTGCCTCAACAGTCAGTCTCGCGTTACCTGACTTACTTGGATCGAAATAAATTCTCAGCGGAGAGCTCTGGCCTGCGTAAGAACCGGATTCGTTAAAGTTGATAAATCCTTGGCCATTGTGTTGCTTTTGATCATAAGTACCCTCGGGAGGATAAACCTTACCGTAGGTAGGACCATTCTCGGGTTCATCTACTGCAAAGTAAGTAATTGTATCCCATATCGTTTTATTTGCGTTGCCGCTTTCCTGATCGAAGAGCTGGAAGAATGCTTTACCATGATACTTATCATCAGTACTGTACCAATAAAGATTTTGGTCATCACCTGTATGATATCTACCATATTCAGTAGTAGCTGAGCTATTCTCCTCTTTCCATGTCTTAAAGTTGCTGCCTGCGGAAGCGAACATGGTATCTGTAATCTCCCAATAATATCTGCCGCTTTCAGCATCATAGCTCATCGATAAGTTCTTCTGAACATTATTCTCGCCGTACCAGTTAGTATCCTTACCTGTAATATACTTAGAACCGTTGATGTACAGGCTGCGGGTACCAACTGCCCAGATTGTACCGCCCTTCTTGGGGGTAAAGCTAAGGGTTGCCTTATCACTGATAAAGCCTTTCTCGAAGTCAGGCGCTGAATCACTGCCCCAGTACCAGCCAACGAACATATAATAGTCGCCCCATGAGCCAGTAAATGCAGAAGTAAGTGTAAGCGCTGTACCCGAGTTTACGCTTGCAGATCCGGAAGTAACATCAGCATTGTTAGGAGCTGTTAGCGTAGTAGAACCTCCTGTGATAGTAACCGTCGCTACCTCAGCAAGTCTAGTTTTATTTGCGAACGTATCGGACATAACCTTCGAACCAAGCTTGATTGTATAGCTGCTTGTCATACCAAGGTCGATATACAGGTCGTATGAAGGCATATTACCGCTTATTACGAGCGCATCACCGTCAGCGGAAGAGCTCGATGTCGAGGTTGCGTTGGTGACAGATAGTTGAAGAGCGGATTTCTCTGTAGAAGTAAGTGCCTCGCCCTTTCCGCCTTCAGCTGTCGCCTTATAGAAGCCAACATTTGAGCCGGTAATCACGTTAGTCTGGGTAGCAGACTTCGCCGCCTTAACTGTAAGCTGGTCGCCTGTTACGGAGAGAGCCTCTCCGTCATAGTAATAGTCGTCGGTATTCTTAGAACCGATTATCGCGTTAGTATAGTCGCTGAAGTAAACTTTACGTTTAGTCGCCATCTCAACGTCGATATTTTTAAAGTCCTTATTACCGTAGAATTGAATGCTGTGAGCATCGTTATCTACTGTAGTAGCCGGTAAGCCCGTGGGAACATTGTCATAATAAGAGCTGTTCATATAGAGTGTCTTACCCACGCTGTAATCATGATTTTGGAACTGAGCCGCGGTGGGCTTAGCTACATAGTAGTTCGCGCTGTTGTTATAGAATACGCCCTTAAAGATTTCGGACGAAGCCATCGCGTTGTAATAGAGAGTAATCGTATCACCGGCGTAGTACTGAATGTAGTTACCCTGGCCGTATGTTCCGCTAGCTATAGGTAATGCCGCAGCATGATCTCCATCAGGAGAATCGGGGTTACCTGTTTCTTCTGTACCGTCATAAGTATATAGATAAGTATCAGAGCCATGCGTAACTGTTATCATCTTAGGCGGCGCTGTTTTATATGTTACAGTGCTTCCGTTCAACTCATAAGAATCAAAAGCTGAAAGCTTATATACCTTATAGTATCTAGCGTAAACAGTTTTATTAGCGTTAACCGTAACGCTGTATGGATTTTCGGAGCTGAGCTTATTGCCGTTTTCGTCAACCCATTCAACGAATTTATATGTTTCGCTGTTTACTGTCTTAGTAGCTTCGGCTGTAAATTTTGCAACCTTGCCGTAAGGTACGGACGCGGGAGAAGTCATTGTTGTACCCTCGCCGGTAGTACCTGTGCTACCGCTTGAGCCACCGCTTGAACCGCCGCTTGAACCGCCTGCGGGATTAGAAGTTGTGAAGCGTACAGAATTTGCGGTTGGATTATAAATAACATAGATAGGCACCGCGGCGCTGTAGCTGTCAAGAGCCCAGTATGTAGAACCGTTATTTTCAATCTTAGCCCAAGTCTGGTTACCGGACACAGTGGTTGAACTGTTTAAACAGCTGCCTTTAGTGCTGCTGTTATTAATTACTACATCATAGTTCTGACCTGCCGCGCAAGTGAATGAACCGTAGCAAGTGCCGTTACCGAGGTCAATCATTTCGCCCGCGCTTGTAGCGGCATTTAAATCTTTACTATTATTTTTGTTGTACCACATATATTTGCCTGCGCCTTGACCGGTGCTTGAACCTGAACCGGGATCGGGCTCGGGTTCGGAAGCAGCCGCATCGAAATACTTAGCGGTTACCGCGCCCGAAAGATCGGTGTATGTGGAACCATCGTCGGTTTTCTTAGCGCCGAAAGTAACTGTCTTATTCTCAGCTACTACGGTAGCTGTAGCTGTAGTGGTACCGGCTACAAAATCATCCGCCGTACCGTCAGTTACAATTGATTTGAAATCGGTGGTTTTATTTGCGTAAGCTTTAATTGTAATTGTAGATGTACCCGGAGCAACACCCGAAATAACGTTGCTATCGGTATGAGTATTAGCTACGGTAGCAATCGATGTTGTACCGCTGGACCAGTTGAATGTGCTTGGAGTCTGGCTGGTCAGTACGGTAGCGGTCATTGTCTGGGTTGAACCCATATCAATTGTTACGTCATTAGCCTGAATCTGAGGTTTAACTATTGTGCAGTTCCAACGACCTGCGCCGCTATCACTGTTAGCTGTATTACACCAGAAAGCGTTTTGAGTAGTTGATAAAGTAAGATCAGTACTTCCCGAAAGCTGAACTCGATTTGAATTATTAGAAGCGTTACTAATAATTACTTTAGTATAATTCTTAGTCGCAGGATATCTAATAGCATAAACATCCTGGTTATTCTCGTTCTTACCAATCTTCACCATTGCTTCGCCGGGGAAGGCAGCGTTCTCGCCGTCTCCAAAGAGATAAGCTTTTACGCCGCTCCAACCTACGCCATTAGTGAAGTATAAGTATTTATATGTCTCCGCCTCGGCTACGTTTACTGTGAATGTAGCAGTTGTTGTATTTACAGCTCCTGTAAGCATTTTCATTTTTGAGAACGCTTGCATAAGAGACGGACTGCTGCTTGGAGCGCTGCTTGAAGTGCTTACTGTAATAGTAGCAGTACCTTTTGCTTTAGGAGTAATAGTAAGAGTAGAACCGGAAAGACTAGCTGTCGCTACAGATGTCTTAGAAGAATAAGCATACAAAGTATCGGAGAAGTTAGCGCCTACTGTATATGTTTTATCAGTACCTACAGTAGTGTATGCTGTTGTGTCTATAACACTTGTTGAACCTTCTTTAACTGTAATAGCAGGGGTTTCAACGGTAATAGCCTTTGTAGCGGTCTTTGTATAGCCGTTAGCATAAGTTGCGGTAACCTGAACAGTCGCCGAACCCGCAGCCTGACCTGTAAGAGTTGAACCGCTTACTGTAGCGTAAGCGTTACCTGATGTAACTGCCCATGTATATGTAGGAGAAGCCGCGCTTGAAGTGGCTGTTAAACTGAGCGTATCGCCAACCGCAACCTTATCTCCTGATGTAATAGTAACTGTAGGATCAGTAACATTAACTGTATAAGTAGCTGTTTTTGTCGCTTTAGTTGTATTTCCTATTTTAACAGTATATGTTGCTGTAATTACAGAGGAACCGGGAGTTTTAGCAGTAACCTCACCTGTGGTACTGTTTACTGAAGCAACCGCGGGAGTTCCACTGGAGTAAGATACAGTACCTGTCGCGCCGGAGCCGATGTTTCCGCCTGTCGCTGTACGAGTATATGTAGCGTCTACGTTAACCGACTGAGCAGTACTTGTCATTGTAATTGTTGGATCAGCTGTCTTTACAGTAAATGTAGTTGAAGCCTTTTCCGAACCATTATACTGATAGCTCGCCTTGTATGTGTCGCCTGTCGTGTTATAAGTATCACCGGTTATAGAAGAGCCGCTCAGTGTAGTCGCAGTACCCGAGGTTTTGGTATAAACAACCGTCCAACCTGAGCCTGAGCTCGGGTTAGTTAATGTCGGCGAAGGCGACCATGTTTCACCTATCTTTAAGCCTGTCTTATTGCCGACAGTAATTGTCGGAGCGTTGACGGTTACAGCAATGTTTGTAGAAGTACTGCATGTTGTTGTTTTTCCATCGCAAACTATAGTACGTGTAGCAGAAATTGTAGCCGCTCCGGGAGCAACACCTGTAATAACACCGCTGCTGCTAACAGTTGCTTTATCTGTAGCGCTGCTGCTGTATGTAATTGTGTCGGAAGTAACTGTACCGACAGCGCTTCCTGTAGCTGTACGTGTAGTAGTTCCGCCGATATTTAAGGAAACCGCGGCAGTATTACCGAATGCTACAGTCGGAGTACTTACTGTAAACGTAGTTGTTTTTGAGGCTTTTTCAGAGCTGTTATATTGAAGCGAAGCTTTTACAGTAACAGAGCCCGCTTTTCTGCAAGATAAAACACCTGTGGATGAATTTATTGTAGCGTTGTCGCTACCGCTTGTAATTGAATATACAATTGACCAACCGCTGGGTAATGATGAAGAATTAGACGGATTAGTCGTTGTAATTGAAGGAGCAACCGAGCTTGATCCTATAGTAGCGTTAGCTGTTGAATAGCTGAATGCCGAAACACTCGGTGAATTAACTGTTACCGAGAAAGTAGAAGGAGTATTACCTGTATCAGTACAAGATACTGTGATTGTGGCAGTACCGGGAGCAACTGCGGTAACGGTGTATGTGTTTCCGCTCTTGCTTACTGTAGCAACACTTGTGTCGCTACTCGAAGCAGATATAGTACCACTGCTGTGATATCCATTCGGAGTAGCGGTAAATGTATCTGTACCGCCTATATTTAGCGTAGTACTGGACTTGCTGAGGTCAAACGCGCATGTGCCTGCTGAAACATACGTAACCTCGATATTCTTAGCGGCAGTAATCGAAACACCTGTAATAGTTACTGAAGCTGTATTCAAACCGGTTGTTGTACCTGTTATACCGCTAACTTTGGTAACTTTATATCCGTCGGGGGCATCAACTGTTACGGTGTAGTTTGTACCATAGTTAACAGATGTATTAGAAGTACCAATAGTAGTACTTCCTACCTTAACGGTACCGCCCGAAGCTCCTGTTTCGGTCTTTTTGACATTAAATGTTCGAATGGCAAATGAAGCAGCGGCAGTTACATCGGATGTGCTCATTGTACCTGTATATGTTTTTGCGGAAGTGCTGCCGGAAGCTCCTGATACAGCAGAACCGCCAACTGTAAAGCTGCTGATCTTATACCCTTTACTGGGTGTAGCTTTTACATAGTAATTAGCGCCCTCAGCTACAGTAATTGGGCCATCAACCCATGTACTGTTATCTGTACTGAACTTAATCGTACCATGCGAAGGAGCTGAACCACTACGTGAAACGCTATGAGTATTTTGTGTCCAATAAGGATATAGTGTAGCGGCAGCGTTAGTCGTATATGTACCGCCGAGGTCGTAGGCTTTTGCTCCGCCGTCGGAAGTAGACCAACCTGTCTGGGTATAGCCTGAGCGGGTAAAAGTACTGCTTGAAAGCGTAGCGTTTACACCATGAGTTTTTGTGGTAGAAGCTACTGTACCTGTACCGTTCGCGCCCTTGTTATATGTAATGGTGTATTGTTTTATTCTGAAACGCGCATAGATGGTATAGTTCTGCGTAATAGCATGGTATTTTAACGTTGTACCATTAACTGTAATACCACTACTTGAATTAGTGCTTAACGCAGTACCGCCCGAAGCAGAGGTATACCATCCTACGAACTCATATCCTGTGGTCGGTGTAGCAGTTAATGTAACTTCACAAGGAACCGGATAGTATTCAGCGCCGCTTGCTGAGCTTGTATCAAAAGATTGAGCCTGAGCAGTGCTGTCAGCTGACAGATTATAGTAAGAGGCTACTACTTTACCGCCTGTCTCATTATTCGAATAAGTGCCACCGCGAGTTAAATCGGTATACGCATAAACTTTCTGTGTTCTGTTAAGAGCATATCCTCTGTCAGAATTATAGCCTGTGGTCAGCGAAATACCTTTTGCTTCCGTGGAACTATAGTAGAAAGCATAATAATTGCTTGTGTTATTACACTGATAACTTAAAGGAGTGGTGTAATGTGACAAACCAGAGTTATTATAATTATTGAAATCTCCCCAACCACTGCTGTTAGCGATGATTTCCATATAATCAAACTGATCGCCATAAGAGCCACTATAAAAACTTCCTGAACCATAATACAAATCAGTATTTGCAATATTACTCAAGGTTACTTTTGGCTGTACATAGGATTTATCATTTTTTACAATACAATACTGGACACTACTCTTATTGGATGTCCATGTGTATGGCATAGCAAAATAAATCTTACCTTGAGCGTAAGCATTCCACGCACTCGCAGTAACAGTTCCCATCACAACAAAAGCAGAAACAACAATGAGTAATGAAAGTATCATTGAAAGCGAACGCTTAGATAATCGTTTTATCTTTGTTTTCATAAATTATAACCTCCGATCCGCGCGCGGAGCGCGCAATTAGAATTGAAAATTAAGAAGTAAGAATTAAGAATTTATTCTATTTTAATTCTCTTTCAATTCTTTTTATTGAAGTTGCGGGTAATACAAATTGCTTTGGCGTTCCTCGTCTGACCCCGAGGCAAACACTTGTACAACATTTCCGCGCGAAACAGCTGGTCCATTTCGCCTGTTGCACCGGGTTTAGCCATCGACAAATTGTTTACTCACAATTATTTCCTGTAATACTATTCAAAATCTATAGTTTCCTGCTCGTCTTCGTCGGGCACCACAGCGATAACGGTGGGGATTTCCTCCTCAACGACTTCGCCGGATTTGGACGAATTGCTGTTTAACGAGCTTTTGCTGTTTGAGTTATCGTTGGCAGCTGAGCCGTTCTTGTCGGATTTACCGGCAGAATCGGAGCCTGAGCCGCCGGACTTATTGACGGATGCGGTAGAGCCTGAGCCGCCGGAAGATGCCGAGCTTGTTTTTCCTGATTTTTTGCCGGTAACGGACGACTTAGCGCTGTCGGACGAGCTGTTGGTTACGGTATTCTTTGTCGCGTATGGATGAGATCTGACATACTCATCCGCGTTTACAGACGAACCGTTTTTGTCCTCAACAGAGACAATGTCGCCGTTTTTGTCTTTTTTTATTGTATTTCCGTCGGAATCCTGTTCCACAGTACCGCCGTCGGGTGTAGTCTCGATTAGTTTAAGAGTTTCGTCGGTATCGTTTGCGGAAACACCACTCTGCGAATTTGTATCGTTAGTTTTAACATCAGCCGCGCATCCGCACCCGGCAAAAACCGCGGTAATAACCAAAACACATACCGCTAACGATATAAATATTTTCATATAGTCAATCCTTTAACAGATTTTATCGTATCAGCAACGACACTTATTGTTATAATAAGTGTATTCAATTATTATCTATTTTACTATAATTTATGTATGTTTGTCAAGAGATTTGAAAGAAATATAACAAAGGAATAGGAGAAAAATATGAAAAAATTGTTACCAAATTTCACTATAAGAAATTTGTCGAGAGAATGGCCGGAAATCTGATCCGGGTTGCCGTCCAAACGGCAACCCGGAGATATTTTTTTTATTATTTTACCTTTATTTTTATAATCTTAGTCAGCTTTTTAGCGGCGTACTGATTGGTTCCGCCTACTGATATCTTTACTTTAACCTTGTATATTCCCTTTTTTAGTTTGCATTTCTTTAGCTTCAGGACGCCCTTTTGGCTGAGCTTTACCTTTTTTGCGAGCTTCTTTGAGGTTGCTGTGATTTTGAGGCTCACCTTGCCGGGAGCGTTTTTGACCGATACGGCTCTGAACTTCAGCGATTTTTTTATGAGCTTTGCGCGCTTTACCGCCTTATTCTTGACTGTTATCTTGGCAGGATTCGCCTTTTTTGCTTTGGAAACAGTATTGCCGGAGATTTTGTTTGTATCGGCTGTGGCGGATTGCGGATTTGACGGGCGTACCTCCGGGGTTACATAAGACGGATTATTCATCGGCGAGCCGGCTGAATCCGAAACCGTGACGTTCTTCATAGAACCGAACAAAGCCGCCGCCTGCGGACTGACCACGCTGTTGGTGATGAAGCTTGTGTCCATCGAATCGAGTTCTTCCATACAGAGATTGATTGAGGCTGTTCCCGTAGATGCGAGGGGTCTGAAATGAACATTGACGAGGACTCCTCCGCGTGTGAAATCGAACGGGCGTCTTGGGCTGGTGAAGTTGAAGCAGGCTTCTCCGTCGCCGGCGCTGAGGTTGTCGATGACCGCCGCCTCAACAATCGGGAACTCCCACGACACAATTGAGAGCTTGGAACTGTCAAAAAACAGCGTCGCCTGGCCGTCGATGATAGTCTCGGCGGACGTCAGGCTGTATGTCACACAGAAATCGCCGTTTACAGGCTGAGACCTGACGAGCTCGCCGTTGAGCTTGATGTCGACGGTGAACTGTCCGGAATCCTGATTATTTGCCGGAGGATTATCCACCGGAGCCGGATTGACGGGATACTGCCACTGATTATCGTCCTGAGTCTGTCCCTGATTATCATCCGGATTCTGCCACGTGTTGTCGCCGGAATAGACGTTACCGGCGGAATCACCCCAGTCGCCGCCGTATTTTGTCATCGGCTCTCCGCTGAGGCCGGTACTCTCGACTGTACCGCTGACTGTGAAGGTCATACCCTCCTGAGCGGATAAATCCTCGGACTGCATACTTACATTTGACCAGTCGTCCGCCGGATAGCCGGAGGATGTTGCGAAAATCACATTGTCCATAAGGCCGGTGAATTTATACTTGCCGTTTTCCTCGGAACCGGACACCCATTTGTGAGCGTCGTCCTTCCACGTATAGGCGTACCACTCGCCCGACGCGTCGCCGGGATTGAGGAATACCGTACATCCGCTGTACGTATCATCGTTGTAATTGTCCTGATTATCGTATGAGCCGCTGCCGCCGTCGGAATCTGAGCTGTTGCTCCAGTCAACTTTGAGCGGAGCTCCCACCGCGTCGCCCCAGTACACCGTAGCGTGATTACCCCGGGCTTTTTCGTCGCCGGACTTGTTCCATACGTTGGACCAGTTATCGTTGGGCTTCTCGCCGAACGGGCATCTTACGATTACAACATTACTGTCGCAGTCGTCGAAATAAACATTGTACGCGTCCTCGCCGTGACCGTCAACCAGTCTGCCGTTCTGACCGTCAGCCCAGGTCCAGATATACCAGCTCGTGGGGTCGGCGGGCGTGTCGCAGTTGGAGACATCGACGGAGATCGTCTGACCTGCTGTCTTTGCCTTATCGGTATCGGCCGCATAGGCTGTTATTGCCGCAAAGCTGATTATCAGACAAAGCGCGAGTGCGATTGAAATAATCCTTTTTGTCATAGAGTCCTCCTGAAAACAAATATTGATATACTACTATTTTAACAGATTTCCGGGATTTTCACAATCCAAACAATGAGGATTTATGACGCATTATTTATACAAAATGCACATAAGAAATGAGGCTGTGAAGAAATGAAGTTTACACTTCATTCTTCGCAGCCCCACGGTTAATGATAGTATTACAGCACTTTTTTGAGGAAGTCCCGTGTACGCTCGTTTTGGGGATTGCCGAAGAGTTCCTCGGGAGAACCCTCCTCCATAATTACGCCGTCGGCCATAAAAAGGACTCTGTCGGCGACTTCCCTGGCGAAGCCCATCTCGTGGGTTACGACTACCATTGTCATACCCTCGGCGGCGAGCTCCTTCATAACGTCGAGAACCTCCCCTACCATTTCGGGGTCAAGCGCAGAAGTCGGCTCGTCAAAGAGCATAATATCGGGATTCATTGCGAGCGCCCTGGCGATTGCAACACGCTGCTGTTGTCCGCCGGAGAGCTCTCCGGGAAAAGAATCAGCCTTGTCGGAGAGACCTACGCGCTCCAAGAGGCTTATTGCCTTTTGCTCGGCTTCGGGCTTGGTCATTTTTTTAAGCTCAACGGGTGCCATCATTATGTTCTTTTTAACCGTCATATTCGGGAAAAGATTGAACTGCTGAAAAACCATTCCGATGTTTTCCCTGACCTTGTTGATATCGACCTTTTTATCGGTGATATCATATCCGTCGATAACAATATCGCCTGACGTAGCCTTTTCGAGCTTGTTAAGGCACCTTAAAAAGGTGGATTTTCCGGAGCCGGAAGGTCCGATTACGCATACAACCTCGCCCTCGGTAATCTCGGCGTCGATACCGGTGAGAACCTCATTTTTGTCAAAATACTTGTGAAGGTTAGTAACCTTGATTTTTACTTTTTTATTATCACTTGCCACTTTACTTCTTCCCTTCGTATTTAAGTTTCTTTTCGATATAGTTGGAGATGATCATCAATATCGAAATGATAACAAGATAGTACACAGCTACGAAGATATATGTAGAGAAGAACTCATAGCTTTTGCCAACATAGGTCTTGGCTTTGTTTACAATCTCGGCAAGTCCGATTACCGAGAGGATGGACGTATCCTTGATCGAGATGATAAACTGGTTAACAAGTGAGGGGATCGAGAACTTGAACGCCTGAGGCAGGACTACCTTGAGCATAGTCTTGCTCTTTGAGAGTCCGAGCGAACGAGCTGCCTCGGACTGTCCCTTTGGCACGGCGAGGATTCCTCCGCGGAAAATCTCGGCCAGATAGGCGCCGGCGTTCAGCGACAGGGTGATTATACCCGCCGTAAACGCGTCAAGCCTGAAGCTCGGCGCAAAAAGCTGGATAAGCTGCGGAAAACCGAAGAATACGATAAACGCCTGCACAAGCATAGGTGTTCCTCTGATTACCCAGATATAAATACCGGCGATCGCGCTTAGTATTTTGCTGCTCGACATCTTCATCAGGCACATTATAAGTCCTATTACGATGCCGATAGCGATAGCGATAAGCGACACTCCGATAGTCAGCTTGATACCTTCGAGCAACAGCGGAGTCGCCTCAGTTAAAACTCTTCCAAAATTCATACACTACATCTGCCTTTTCACAACTAGTCAGCGCCCGTATAATATGAGCGCAAAAATTCGGGTATACAACATAAATTCAGCACAGTAAGGTTATTACCGTGCTGAATTTGTTGATTTCAACTTTTCGGGATATCGGGTAAGATTAATAACCGTACTTGGCGAGAATCTTTTTGTACTCGCCGGACTTCTTGATGTTGGCGAGACCGTCGTCAAACATCTTGAGGAGCTCGGCGTTCTGACCATTTTTAACAGCAAAGCCGTAACCCTTAACGTTTACAGGCTCTGTGAGAATCTTGAGGCCGACTTTTTCGCTCTCGATAGCCCAGCCGATAACCGAGAAATCCTCTACACACGCGTCGGCGCTGCCGGTTACAACTGCCTGATACATTGTGTCGGAACCCTCGAAGTAGTCGATAGTAAATCCGTACTTGTCCTTGATGGATTCAGCGTACTCGCCGCTTACTGTAGAAGTCTTGCAGGCGATTTTCTTGCCCTTTAAGTCAGCAAGCTTCTTGATATCGGAATCAGGCTTAACAACTACAACCTGGCCGTCATCAAAGTAAGGAGCGGAGAAATCGAAAGTTTCTTTTCTTTCGTCAGTGATTGTCATACCGGCAATCATAGCATCCGCCTGACCCGACTGTACGGCGCCCATAGCAGCGTCGAAGCCCTCGTTGTGCATTTCGTACTCAAAGCCCTGATCCTTAGCTACAGCGGCCATAATATCCATATCAACGCCGATATACTCGTTGGTCTCCTTGTCGAGAAACTCGAACGGAGCAAAAGCGTTATCGGAATAAATAGCGAACTTCTTTGCGCTGTCCCCCGAGCCCGAACAACCCGGCAGAATAGCTACAGAAGCAATCAATACCGCCGCGAGAACAAGTGCTAATACCTTTTTCATTAAAAAACATCTCCTTTTATTGTATTTTTGTCTATCAAAAATAACAGAATAATTATATATTATTTAATAATTTTTGTCAACAATCATTTTTGATATTCAGATAATTTTTCACCTTTTATGCGCGTCGCCCGATTTAGGAATTATACAGAAAAGTTTTTCAAATCTTGATTATATCAATATAGCAAAAAGGAGCGATAAACGCTCCTTTAGTTTAAAAATCTTACGGCTGATAAATTTGATTACCCCAACCTTGGTCAACCGTGGTCGGTTGTTGGCCTGTTGTCGTCAGGACATCCTCCGCGTTATACTCCATTTCCTCAAATTCGGGGCTTACATATTCTTTCATTATGGGGTTCCTCCCTGATTTATAATTTCGTTGAAGTCTATTTCTACATTATCCTTCTTCTCGGATACGGTGACAACATCATCTGTCGTATATAACAACACATCAAATTCAGGATTCTTGTATTCCTTAAGCATTGCAATCACCTCTCCTCTTTTTATTATATAACATAATAAACAAAAAATCAAGAGAGATATACAAAAAATTAATATTTAATTAATAAACCCGATAAGCTTCTTTCAGAGCCTTTTCGCCGATTTTACATTTTATCCCCTGCTCAAAATCGGTCACGACCTTGTCGGGGGTTACATACCTTATAATCGTATCCTTGTAATAGTAGATTTTGTGCTTTTTCTTTCCTCTGGATACACAGGCAAAGTAGAGCTTGTCGTTTTTATAGAAATACCGGCGATCATAGTCCCAGTCGAACTCTCCCCGAGGAATCTCAATCATATTGACGGTCTTTTTGCCTTTGCCGTATTTGTTGACGCTGCCGGACGTAAACTTGTTTACGGCATATTTAAGATTATATCGGTATCTCTTTTTTATTGTCTTAGCCATTAGCGGAACGTTGAGCTTTTTGTAGTCAAACGGAAGATTCTCCAGAACCTCGGGCGAAATGTTCTTTTCCGCCTCGGATTCTATATACTTATTATCATTTACGTTGACAGGACAGCTGTCCTCGGCTCCGTTCTTTACCTTGCACACAATCACGGCCTTGCCCATACCGACAGCGGTTACAACTCCTTTTTGGCTGACAACTGCCACGGCGCGGTCGGAGCTTTTCCACTTAACCTCTTGGGTAGCGTCGGTCGGATAAATATCGGCGCTGAGGGGATGTGTCTCGCCCTGCGAAAGCTCGAGTTTATCCTCGGTGATGTTGATTTTCTCAACCTTTATATCCTTGACCTTAACCGTACAGGAGATTCTTTTGCCGTTGTTGGATACAGCGGTAATCTCCGCTGTGCCGCGGCTTATCGCCTGAACCTCGCCGTCGGAAACCTTCGCAACCCCGGAGTTCGAGGTCACCCAGTTTAGTTTTTCCTTTTTAAGCTCCGGCGGATTGTATTTTACAGACAGCTTTATGCTTTCTCCTGCGTTTATAACAATATTCTTCTGTTCAATCTCAACCGACTTAATCTGCTCCGGCACACACGCGCACCCAAAAACCGCAGCGCAGATAACCATAAACAGACACAGAGCCGATTTGAACTTTCTGACATTCATTGCTGAGCTTCCTTTCGGATTTAGTATTTATATTTTACTATAAAAAAAGCGCAGATGTCAATACAAATATTATAGACATACTTCACAAAATGGTATATACTATAAATATATTGACTATCCGGAGGCGATATTATGCCCGAATCATATTATAAGGAAGCGCTAAAGCTGGGTCAAAAGGAGAGCCGCGCGAGGGTTTTTAAGGGACAGTCACCCTGTCTGCCCGCGCTGGACGACTATTTGGCTGACGAAAAAACCTCAGCCGGAATCGAACTGGGACTGGTACAGATTCCGATTGACAAAATAGTCGGAACAAAATCACGCGGACGCGTTAACGCCTTCGCGCCCAACTTTATGCCTATTATGGACGAGGGTACAGAGTTTGCCGACAAGTGGGAGCGTTTGTGCGAGGCTCATCTGCAGGAAGGTATCCGAGACCCGATAAAAGCGTATGAGTATATGAACCGGTTCTACGTTGAGGAGGGTAACAAAAGGGTCAGCGTGCTAAAGTACTTCGGCGCGGTAAATGTTTCCGGAACCGTTACCCGTATCCTGCCGGAGAGAACCGGCGAGGAAGCTGTCGAGATATACTACGAGTTTATAAACTTTTATAAATACAGCAAGCTTAACATAGTTGATTTCAGCAAAAAGGGCAGCTACGCTGCGCTGCAAAAACTGGTCGGCAAGGAACCCGACGAGGAATGGAGCGAGGATGACCAAAAGGAGTTCGAAGCGGTTTATCATTACTTCGAACAGGCATATATCGCGAACGGCGGCAACAAGCTGAGCTCAACCGTGGGCGACGCCCTGCTGAGCTACCTTAAGGTTTACGGCTACGACGAGCTCAAAGAAACCGAGACATCCGATATAAAGAAAAAGCTCTCGCTGATATGGGAGGAAGTCATCCTCATCACCGACGAAAAGCCAATTGACCTGAAGCTTGACCCTGCCGAGGAGAAAAAGCCTAACGTGATTTCGAAGGTTCTGACCAAAGTAGCGTCTCATGTTATCAAGGTAGCGTTTTTGTATGACGGAACTCCCGAGCGTTCGGGATGGGTGCACGATCACGAAAAGGGCAGACTGCATATACAGCGTATTTTTGACGAAAAAATCGAGACAAAGGCGTACAACAATGTTATGGACGACCCGCAGAAGACCTTTGAGCAAGCTATCGAAGACGGCGCGAAACTGATCTTTGCCACCACGCCGAGGCTTACTCCCGAAAGCCTCAGGATGGCTGTTGAGCACCCGGAGGTTATGATTCTGATTTGTTCGCTAAACAAGCAGCACCGCTACATCCGCTCGTACTACACGCGAATGTACGAGGCTAAGTTTATACTCGGCGCTATCGCCGGAGCTATGTCTCACAGCGGAAACCTCGGATACGTTTGCGACTATCCAATTTACGGCCAGATTGCCGGCATAAACGCCTTCGCGCTCGGAGCACAGATGACGAATACCAGAGCAAAGGTGTATATAGAATGGGCGTCGGTAAAGGGCGCCAAGGAGGCGGCTCAGGCGCTTGTTGAGAAAGGAATACACTTCATCTCCTCCCAGGATACCGCCAAATATATGATGGATAACCGCGAAAGCTACGGTCTGTCCTATATTCAGGGCGAAAAGCTGGAGCTGCTCGCCACACCGGTATGGAACTGGAACATTTATTACGAACAAATCCTGCGCCGTGTGTTCGACAAAACCCTCAAAGAAGAGTACGAATCCAGCAATAAGGCGCTCAACTACTATTGGGGAATGTCGGCAGGGGTTGTGGACGTGGTATACTCGGACGCCCTGCCATCCTCGTCAAAACGACTGGCGGATTTTCTTAAGCAAAGTATCGCGCACAATATATGCGCGCCGTTTCTGACTCCGCTGACTACACAATCGGGTGAACTTGTTGAGCCCGAAAACTCCGAGGAGAACTCGCTAAGTCTTGACGAGATTATAAATATGGATTATCTGGTCGAAAACGTTGTCGGCTCGATCCCAAAATACGAGGAGCTCAGCCCGATGGGCAAGGCTACCGTGGATATGGCGGGAATCGAAAAATCCCAGAATACATCCCCGGATGATACGAAAGTCGGTGAAGGCCAATGAGAATTCTTGCCGTCGCCGACGTCGAGTCAAAGTTTTACTACGACTTTTACTCACCCGGCAAGCTAAAGGGGTTTGACCTTATTATCGGATGCGGCGATTTACCCGAGGAATACCTGGAATTTCTTGTAACAATGGCGGACTGTCCGCTTATTTATATCCACGGAAATCACGATAATTTCAGAAAAAAGCCCGAGGGATGCATCTGTATAGACGGAGATTATTTCGAATACAAGGGAGTACGGTTTATTGGGCTGGGAGGCTCGTTTAAATATCGTGACGGACAGTATATGTTCACGGAAAGCCAGATGAAACGCAGGGTGTTTAAGCTTATGCCGAAAATCATCAGGCACAGGGGCTTTGACGTACTCGTAACTCACGCTCCGGCAAGGCACCTTAACGATTTTGATACTCTGCCGCACAGGGGGTTCGAATGCTTTAACTCGCTGATTAACCGGTACAGGCCGAAATACTTTCTGCACGGTCACATCCACCGCAACTATGCGTCCTACATACCTCAAAAAACAAAAAAAAACGATACAACAATAATAAACGCGTACGAATACTGCGTGCTGGAAATATAAAGAGGCTGACGATTCAGCCTCTTTTGGTTTAGTTATCAGTTGTCAGTGATCAGTAATCAGCGAATGTCGTGCAGATAGCATCTACTGCGAAAAAGCTCTGTTTCCCGACCTGATTAATAATTCCGCATTGAACTATCTGCTCCAGTACTTTCTGTCAAGACTCCTGTACTGTACCGCCTCGGCGATATGCTCGGCGTCGATAATTTCGCTTTGGGCGAGGTCGGCTATTGTACGCGCAACCTTTATTATACGCGTGTATCCCCGGGCGGAAAGTTCCATTTTCTCGAACACCGCCTTCAAAAGCTTAGACGCTTCGTCAGTCAGCCCGAAATACTTTTCGAACTCCTTCTCCGTCACTCTGGCGTTACAGGTTGTCGCGGAATCCTTATATCTTTCTGTCTGGATAGCTCTTGCGGCATTGACCCTCTTTTTTATCTCGGACGATGGCTCACAGCGGAACTTTTTGTTTAGGTCGTCATACTCCACAGGCGGAACCTCTATCTGGATATCGAACCTGTCGAGCAGCGGACCGGATACGCGGTTGAGGTATCTTCTGACCTGGTTTTGCGAGCAAATACACTGCCTCGTCGGGTGTGTAAAATAGCCGCATGGACAGGGATTCATCGCCGCTATGAGCATAAAATTACATGGGTATGTATATTTTCCGCTGACGCGTGACACAGTAACTGTGCCGTCCTCCAGCGGTTGGCGAAGCACCTCCATTGTCTTTCTGCCGAATTCCGGTAGTTCGTCAAGGAACAATACGCCGTTGTTGGCGAGGCTGACCTCGCCGGGCTTGACGGTAGTGCCTCCGCCGCTGATTGAGATAGACGATACGGTATGATGCGGAGCGCGGAAAGGTCTTGCAGAAACAAGCGATACACCCTCGGGCAGCATACCGGCTATTGAATGAATCTTTGTAGTCTCGATTGTTTCGTCCATAGTCATATCGGGCAGGATTCCCGTCATACGCTTGGCTAGCATACTCTTGCCGGAGCCGGGAGGGCCGATAAGCAGGACGTTATGTCCGCCTGCGGCGGCTACCTCAAGCGCCCTTTTGGCCTCGTACTGACCCTTTACCTGGGCAAAGTCGGGCAAATCGGAATTATCAGGCTTTATTATCCTGGGCTGTGCCGGAGTGATAGTAGTTCTGCCCTTGAAATGGTCATACAGTTCGTTTACCGTCCTGACGGGATACACCTCCACCCCGTCGATAACAGCGCCCTCGGCGGCGTTAGCGGCAGGTACGAAGAGTCTTTTTATATTGTTCTTTTTGGCTTCGATTGTCATAGGGAGTACGCCGTTGACGGATCTTACTTCACCCGAAAGCCCCAACTCACCGAGAAAGGCGCAATCGTCGAGCCTTTCGCTCAATCCGCCGGCGGCCTTTAGTATAGCTACAAAAATCGGCAGGTCATACATAGCTCCCTCTTTCTTTGTATCGGCGGGAGCGAGGTTGACCGTTAGCCTCGAAATCGGGAATTCAAAGCCTGAGTTGCGGAACGCGTCGCGAACTCTGTCGCGGCTTTCCTTGACGGCGGTATCGGGCAAGCCGACTATATCGAACGCTGCCACTCCCCCGGAAACCGACGCCTCGACCTCTACGGGATAGCTTTCGATTCCGAACAAACCAAAGCTTTTACATTTTACTACCATAGTCATCCCTCCGGCAAATATTATCTGATTTGATTATAACAACATATGTTCGATTTTTCAATAGCATCGTGAAAAAAACTATATAAATTTGACTTATTTTTTAGAATAATGTATGATAACAGCATAAAATGATAAAGAAGGTGAGCAAATGAGCAATAAAAACTACAGTAATCTTGACGACTCCGTGCTGGCGGCGCTGACCAAAAAAGGCGACGGACGAGCGTTTGAGGAGATCACCATAAGATACATCAAGCTCATCTACTCGCTCGCCTCAAAATATACAATCGACAACTACGACACCCAGGATCTTGTTCAGGAGGGGCTGCTCGCCTTTCTTATCGCGTGCAACACATATGACGATAAGAGCGGAGCGTCGTTCAAGAACTACGCCGTTAAATGCTCAAAGAACCGCTATACCGATCTGATTAAAAAATCAAAGGCAAAAAGCGCGGTGCCTAACTCGAAGATCGTGCCTATGGAGACAATCTCGGATAAAACCGACGAGGCTCAGAACGTCGAGGATCACGTGTTGGAGCGCGAATACCTTAAGACCTTTATCCAACACCTCAACGCTATGCTCACAGTAGACGAAAGAAAGGTATTTAATATGTACGCCGAGGGGTACTCTTACAAGGAAATCGCCGAGCAGCTCGACACAACTCCGAAAAAGATAGACAATATACTGCAAAAAATAAAACGCAAACTCCGCGGAAATGACTAAAGGCTGACCTAAATGGTCAGCCTTTTATAAGTGGCCAGTTGTCAGTGATTAGTGATCAGTGAATGACGTGAAGATAGAAGTGATAGAATAATAAACTTTCGTACCCGACAGAATTTTTATGCAGCTCCGCTTGCGGAGCATATCAATATTGTCGGGAAACAGAATTATCTCCCATAGACTTCTGTCTGCACGACCAGCGCTGACCACTTACCACTGGCCACTGACAACTGATTAATAACAAAAGACTGCCGCAGTGCGGCAGTCTTTCGTTTTTATTTAACTGTTACCTTAACCTTCTTGTACAGGCCGTTCTGCGGATATACGTAGATATACGCTGTGCCCTTCTTTTTAGCGGTGATCTTGCCCTTGCCGTTGACCTTGGCTACTGCCGGGTTGGAGCTTTCGTACTTAACCTTTCTGTGGCGCTGTACCTTTTTGCCCTTGGTTTCGGGAGTTTCCTTAGCCGTGAGTTTGGCTGTCTTGCCCTTCTTGAGCTTAACTGACTTTTTGTTGACCTTTACGGTCTTGTCGTTACAGTATTTTCCGCCCTTGGTTGTGGAATGAACTGTTGTGGAAGTAGCGAGAACCTTTCCGTTCTTGTCCAAGGCAACTATGAGGAACTTGTAGTATGTGCCCTTCTTGCACTTCTTCTTTGTATAAGTAGTCTTTTTGAGTGTCTTTGTCTTTTTGTACGGAGTCATTACGCCCTTCTTGGTCGAGCATTTTGCGGAATAAACTACGTACTTTTTAGCCTTAGGAAGCTTGTTCCAGCGGATTGTAACCGCTTTCTTTGTGACCTTCTTCTGTCTTGCGCAGAGGAGGCCGAACTTGCTGCCCTTGGGATCCTTGTCGGTCTTAAGTCCCTTGATGAACTTGTCGGCCTGTGAGGCGGTAACGCCCTTCTTGATTTCCTTTATCGCGGGCTCGACCGGAGCATTGTTGCCGTCAGGTTTAGCTGTTGCAGCCTGCGGAGCGGCTGTTGTGGCGGCTGTATTACCTGTAGCAGGCTCTGTAGCGGCTGTTGTACCCTCGGACGCGTCTGTAGTCGCCTGGGTATCGGAGGTTGTATCCTGTGTATCCGAAGTTGTGTCCTGAATATCCGATGTGTCGGAGGTATCCTGTGTATCGGAGGTTTCGGTGGTAGCCTGTGTATCGGACGTATCCTTAGGATCTGTTGTTTCCGGTACATCGGATGTGTCCGATGTGTCGGAGGTATCATCCTGTTGTCCCGAGGTTTCCTGAGTATCTGTTACGGTCTCGGACTCGTCGGGAGTAGCGGACTCCTTAACCTTGATATAATCGGGATAATCGTACTGATACTTGTATGTATCGTCTTCTAAAGTATTGATTATAGGCTCATAGTTATCCGCGTTCAGATTCGGCTCCGGGATGAATACCGGATACACATCACCGTCGATTTCTATTGTTTGTCTTTCGTTATAGCTGAATACTTCTTCGTTAAAAGTATCAAGAGCGATATTGCGCTCGTCGCTTGTAGCGCAAACAGCGAGCTCGTCGATATAACCGTATCTGTAGTCGAATCCTACAGGAGCTTCCTCGTATCTGTATGTGTATGTGCCGTCAACGAAGTATTTTCTCTCAACGCTGTCCACCTGAGAGTCCCAGTCGATCTCGTAGACACCTGTCGCCTCGTTTTTAACAACTCTGTAGAGTGTTGTCTGGTAGTCGTCGGGATAGTATGGAAGATCGCTAATGGCGTAGATACCGTTAGGATCAGTATCCTTCTTAAGCTTATATGCATCAAACATATCGCCGTCGCCGTCGACGATTACAATACAATTCGCTTCCTTAGTCTCGGCGTCCAGGTAATCGATCTCGAAGCCCTGCTCCTTGATTTCGTTATACGTGAGGCCGTCTGTCTGTGTCTCAATAATAAATCTGTTCTCGGAGGTGCCGGGATTGAGCTTGAACACAGTGTACAGGTGGTTATTGTCGGTCTTATCGTCGAGCATAAACTCGTCAACAAGATACATAAAGTCTTTGTCCTTGGGATCATCATCAGATTTGTAGCCGTCGATGATATAACCGGTGCCGTAGATATAACCTTCGTCGGAATCATTAGCGTACATAGACTGGAGAGGTCCGTTCATCTCGGTAACTATCTTGTATCCGGCTGCGTCGAACTCTTCCTTTGTGAGCTCTTCGATATCAAAATTCGGATCGGAGATATACATACCGATGCCTTCGAGAAGGATATACTTGTCTACCTCATATACGTCGACGTCGTCTTCTTTATAGATATTTACGGAATATATACCGTTAGGGTCGTTGTCATTAGTTACCTTGTAGGCGCCGTTTTCGTTCTGCTCGCTGATTCGGATACCTTCAACAGTCGCGGGAACATCATACGAGTTCTTTCCGCCGCTGATATGCTCAACATCCTTGCCGCTATCCATAAAGATAGTGTGAATGTCCTCGTGAGAGGTCGAATCGAATACAACCGCGTTCTCGGTGCTGAAAATCTTTACGCTGGTCTCGTCGGCGATATCAAAATTACAGTCGCTGCCGCCGCCCTCGAAGTTTATAGCGTTGGAGTATTCTTTGTCGGCGTTGACTACGAGTAAGCCTGTGCCGATAAGGTTAAGACTTCCGCCGTAGCTGAGACCGTAAACCTCGATATAATCAAGCTCGTTGTCGCCCTCGACCTTTACGGTAAAATCGTTGCCCATAGCAAACACAACCAAAGCAAGATCGGGATGCTTGAATGATGATAGAGTCAGCGTGTTGGACTCGCGGTCATAGGTTGCGCCGGGTATAGCGTTATTATCGACCTTATTATCAACAAATACATCAAATTCTTTATCTGCGTCAAAGTCAGTGAAACTAATCGAGGCGTTGTAGTAAGTCTCGCCATCCTCCTCGAAGTGTTCGTCACTTGGACCGTTTGCAGCAGTTGCTGTAACGCTGAATACAGAAAACAGCATTACAATTGCCAGTAAGATAGAAATTCTTTTTTTCATAGAGATTCCTCCTATAAAATATTCGAATTAATTGTACAATATTTATAAAAAAAAGTCAAGTTGTATATATAAAATGTAAAATACTTTATTGACAGAAATACTATACATAGATATAATTGTTTAGGAGGTTGAACTATGAAGATAACCGTTTTAGCTGAAAATACATCTGATATCCCCGGAATCGGATGCGAACACGGACTGTCGCTGTTTATCGAAACTATGTCGAAAAAGATACTGTTCGATACAGGGCAGTCGAATCTCTTTGAGAAAAACGCCGAAAAACTCGACATTGATTTGGCGATGGTTGACTTTGCGGTACTTTCTCACGGTCATTATGACCACAGCGGAGGACTGAAAAGATTTTTAGAGATAAACACTACAGCTCCGGTATATCTCAGCAGGTATGCCTTTGAGCCTCACTACAACGCGGACGGAAAGTATATCGGCGTTGACGAAAGCCTCAGCGAAAACAGCAGGCTGGTGTTTACCGACGAAGAGTACCGTATCGGCGAGGGACTTACTCTTTTCTCCTGCAACAACCGGAAAAGGATTATTGATACCGACTGTGCCGGACTGAGTACGCTTGAGAACGGAAAGCTCGTACCGGAAGATTTCAGACACGAGCAGTATCTACTTATCGAAGAGAACGGAAAACGAATTCTTATAAGCGGTTGCTCCCACAAAGGGATTATAAATATTGTAAACTGGTTCAGACCCGACACGCTTATCGGCGGTTTTCATTATATGAAGCTTGATCCGGGCGACGGGCTCAAGGCCTTCGCCGTGAGGCTGAACTCTTATCCGACAAAATACTACACCTGTCACTGTACGGGAATCGGACAATATGAGTTTATAAAACCATATATAGATGATTTGGAATATATTTCGTCCGGACGCAAAATTGAATTGTAAGCCAAAAGGAACCGACTCGTTTGAGCCGGTTCCTTTATCTGTTAAGCTGTACGCATAATATATTTTTGCGGGTCAACAAATAGTTTCATCTTTACAGTCGTAAACTTTTTTGCGGAAACCTTGTACTTTAGTGTAACTTTTGACAGTCCGTAGGATGTACCGCTGAACTTAAACACGTGCTTGCCCGACGCTTTGTCGACAGAATGCTTTACTTTTATATTCTTTGCGTCTGCCTTAAACGACCAGTCGGAGCCGGTGCGGATTTTAGCCGCTGCCTTGTAGGAATACGCCTTTGCGAATTCGTTTGTCTTGGAGGTTGTGGCGGGAAGTGCGTAGGAAGTCTTTTTAACAGTTGCGGCGTTCGCCCTGATTACCGGAATCACCGAGGCTGCTACTACAGCCAATATGACTGCGATTGCACAGGATATCGCTGTGATTTTTAAATCTCTTTTTTTATTCATATAAATCATCTCTCTTTTTTGGTCTTTCAAGTGATTCCATAGAACCTACTGTGGCTGTCATTATAACTTCAAAAATCTTTCTTATACTTGTCATTTCAATATTCCCTTTTCTGTGTATTTGGTTAATTAGTTGATTGATTAACCTGTTGTGACTATAATATATCATATAGATATCTGTTTGTCAACCCTTTTTTGAAATTATTTTAAAGATTTTTTTAGGCGCGTTGCAAAACGAAGCTAAACAACAAAAGTCAGTTGTTTACTATTAAAGAAACAGAGACCGGCATAAAGCCGGTCTCTTATCTCGATAACCTTAATCCTTATTATATACCTCTGCAACCATAGCCTGGAGTTCCTCGACGGAATACCTGAGACGTTTCGCTTCTTCAAGAGTTGCGATAATATAGTTTTCCTTAAAGGTTTTGCGACGTTCCTTAATCAGCTTATCCACCGCTCCCTCGGATACGAACATACCGATACCGCGCTTTTTAAACACAATACCCTCGTTAACAAGGATGTTTACCGCACGGTTTACGGTAGCAATGTTGATTTCGTATTCCTTTGAAATTACGGTTGTGGACGGCAGCTGACTGCCTTCTTCTAAATCGCCCATAAGGATATGGTCTTTGATTCCCTCGGCTATCCTGGCAAAAATCGGAATACTCTCGTTTATAACATTCATATTAACACTCCAATCACTTATATACTTAGTTAAATAACTTGATATTATTATAATAGGTTCTCTATAAAATGTCAACAGATTCCGGAAATTTCAGGATGTGAATTAATCTGTGCGTTCTTAGTATTTACACTTTAGCGGATTCGAGGTATAATAGGATGAAAAGCAGGTGAATGTTATGAACGAAAAACTATCTCAGAGCTTCAGGACGGCGGGGTTTACAGAACGGGAAGTAAACTCCCTTATGACCTATATCGCCAAAATGAGAGCTGAGGAAAAAACCTTTCAAAAAGAATTCTCAGACAACTGGGGCACGGCATTCGTAGCCTCGGAGTGCCTGTACGCGGTTATTTCCCAGGCGGTTGAGCTGTGCGAAAAATACGTAGACGACCTGAGCGGCGATGAAAAGGACGAAAAAATAAACACATATACGGCTCTGAGCACCCTGCAAAAAAGAGCCTCGCAGGAATATTTGGAAATCCTGACGCTGATTAAGAACGGATTCTCGGACGGAGCATTCGCGAGGTGGCGCTCGATGCACGAGCTATCGGTAATTTCATCATTTATATTAAAATACGGTGAGACGGTCGCGGAACAGTTTATAGCCGCGTCGGACTCACAGGACAGATACGACTGGGCTATGGCGAGCGGAGCATTCAGGGAGAATAAGCGGCACGTGACCTTTGGCGACATCCTGAAACTCACTGATATGAACGACGAGGTATGGAAGGATAACTACACTGTAGCCAATCAGACGGTACACGCGTCGCCGCAAGGCACCTTCGGCAGGCTTGGCTCACCGGACGGTCAAAGCCGAAGCGGATACGGCATAGCCGCGCCCGCGATTCAGAGCGCAAACACACTTGCGCTTGTATCCTCGATGCTTGTATCCGTTCTTCCGGACGAAAAAGCGGTAGAAAAAATGTCCCTCTCAGCAAAAATGCTGGAGGAACTGATTGAAATATACTATTCTACTCACGAAAAGCTGTTTGGGGAAGAAGAATAATCCGCGATTACTTCTTTCTGATAAGAATAATCGGGGTACACTCCTTGCCCTGACCGCAGGGATTGTCGGAGATAAGTCCGTGGAGTTCTTCCTCGGAGAGTGTGATATCGGATGAATAGCCGAGAACCTCCTGTCCGAGATCGTTAGCGTCAACAATCATCATACTCATACCGAGTTTTTCTTTGATTTCGTCACATACGCCGGACGGATTTTCGGGATTTTCGATACCGATATCGCCGTATTCATCCCAAACCTTGTTGTAAAAGCCGTCCAGACCGGCAATATCCTGGCCAACTATCTCGTAAAAAACGCCCTTTTTGCCGAAAATTTTGCACACGCCTCCGGCGAAGCTCGCCCACAACACCTTCGGAAGACCTGCCTTGGTGATAGCGTACTGCATCTTAATAGTCTCGCCTACACCTACTCCGGCAGTCTCCGGGTGAGACGCGAATTTCGAGAGGAATTTTGCCCAGAATCCGATTTTAAGATCTTCACGCCTTACTACCCTGTTCTGGCAGAGAGCGATGATTTTTTCCGAGGATGACACGATATCGCCCTCCTGATAAATCGGGGACACGTATTTCCTGAAAATCTCAACATAGTCCTCACCCTGCTTGACAAAGTGAGTCTTGATTGCGTGACGCATATATGTAGTACCGTTTACGGTAATCTCAACATTTTTACCTTCATTCGCGAAGAATTCCATATGTATACCTCCGTAATTACATTTTTTATTATTATATAACATTAAATAAAAATTATCAATTAATATATAACCAAAGTTTCGGGTACAATCATCGTATTTTTTAGGAGCATTTTATGCAAAACAACGAACTTTTTGAGCTTTGCGCCACTGTCGATACAATTATATACCGCAACGACTCGAACGGATACACCGTTATTGAGCTCGACGACGAGGACGAGACTACCGCGGTCGGAATAATGCCCGACGTGTCCGTCGGAGAAAACGTAAAGCTTATCGGTTTTTTTAAGCCTCACGCCTCTTACGGAATGCAATTCTCGGTTACAACATACGAAAAGACTATGCCGGAGGACATAGCCGGAATCCTGAGTTACCTAAGCTCAGGCTCTGTAAAAGGCATAGGCCCGGCTACGGCCGCTACTCTTGTAAAAGAATTCGGCGAGGCTACGCTCGACGTGTTGCAGAACGAGCCCGACCGCGTAGCCCGGATAAAGGGTATTTCGGCAAAGAAAGCTAACGACATCAGCTCTCAGCTAAAGGAAAACTCCGGCATCAGGGAACTTATGCTCTGTCTGGGAGAATACGACATCTCCCCGGCGAGCGCTGTAAAAATTTACAAGGCTTTCGGTACACGGGCAATTCAGGAAATCAAAAACAATCCCTACTGCCTGTCCAACGGCGACTTCGGCATCAGCTTTGAGAAAGCGGACGCTATCGCTCTTAAGCAAGGCCGCGCCCCCGACGAGAAACTGAGGATACGCGCAGGGCTTGCATATGTACTTAATCACAACAGGTCGAACGGACACACCTGTCTGCCAATGGACAGGCTTATCGAAACTACCTGCGGATTTCTTGAGGTTGAGTTTGGGCTTACAGGCGAGGTTCTGTCGGAGATGATAGCCGACGAGTCTCTTATAAGCTACGAGACCGGTGGACGGACTTATATCTTCTCAACCGATATGTTTTCGTCCGAGAGCTATATCGCCCAAAGACTGAATATGATGAAGCTCTTCCCCGCTGTTAAAATCGAGGACATCGACAAGCACATAGAAGCCATAGAAAAATACAACAATATCGAATACGCCTCTATGCAGAAAGAGGCTATTACCCAGGCGCTGACGCGCGGACTGCTTGTACTTACTGGAGGTCCAGGTACAGGCAAGACAACCACCCTCAATGCCATTATAAGAATACTGAAGGACAAGGGACAAAAGGTATTTCTTTGTGCTCCCACGGGCAGAGCGGCTCAGCGTATGAGCGAGGTTACGGGTGAGGAGGCTAAAACTATCCATCGTCTGCTTGAGGTAGCGTGGGACAAGGACGACAAGCCTGCCTTTAAAAAGAACGAAAAAAATATGCTAAAATGCGACGCTCTAGTTATTGATGAGGTCAGTATGGTAGACGCCCAGCTTTTTGAGAGCGTAATGAGAGCGCTGCCAATGGGATGCAGGCTTATACTCGTCGGCGACAGCAACCAGCTTCCGTCGGTCGGAGCCGGCAACGTGCTCGATGACCTTATAAGCTCCGGGGTGATACCGGTTGTACAGCTTACGGAAATTTTTCGTCAGTCGATGAAAAGCCTGATCATCACCAACGCCCACAAAATCGTCAACGGCGAAATGCCTGAGCTTCGGGTACGGGACAAGGACTTCTTCTTTTTGCCGTCCGAGAATAAGGCGGTTATACGCAAGACGGTAGTCGACCTGTGCTCGACAAGGCTTACAAACGCGTACGGATATGATATACAAAAAAACATCCAGATTCTAGCTCCCGGACGAAAGGGCGAGCTCGGCGTTACGGAACTGAACTCGACGTTACAGGAGGTTATAAACCCTCCCGAAAAGGATAAGCAGGAGCTGGTATCCGGCAAAAGAGTTTTGCGCGAGGGCGACAAGGTTATGCAAATCCGCAATAACTACGATCTTCTTTGGACAAAGGATGACGGTGAAAACGGCGAAGGTATTTTTAACGGAGAAATCGGAATAATAGAAAGTATAAGCAAGCGTTCGCGGATTATAAAGGTGCGATTTGACGACAAAGTTGCTTCCTATGACTTTGACTTCGCGCCCGACCTCGACCTCGCCTACGCGGCGACAGTACACAAAAGCCAGGGCAACGAGTTTGACGCGGTGGTTATGCCGCTTTACCGCGGCTCGCCGATGCTGTACTACCGCAACCTGCTGTATACAGCGGTCACAAGGGCAAAAAAACTGCTAATCATAGTCGGCTCGTACGAAATAATAGAAAAAATGGTCAACAATAACCGCAAAAACAAGCGGTACAGCGGACTAAAGTTTTTCCTTACGGAGAGTGACCGATAATAACTGACAATAAAAAATACTTGAAATAAAACGATATTTGGAATATAATGGAATATATTAAAGTAATAAAGGGTGTTTACTTTGGATATAGCTTTAGATTTAGGCAGCAGCCGCACTAGGCTGTTTATAGATAAAAAAGGTAAGGTTCTCGACGAAGCGAGCGTAGCGGCTTACAACGTGATGACCAACAGGATTATCGCGGTAGGCGACGAGGCCTACGCTATGATTGGCAAAACTCCCGACAGCATAAGCGCGGAGTTTCCTATTGAAAACGGCGTTATAGCCCAGTCGGCGCTGGTCGAGGATATGGTGCATATTCTGATGAAGCATATATGCACCAGTAAGATTGTTATGCCGAGAGTGGTAGCATCTATCCCCGGCGACGTTACCGAGGTCGAAAAGCGCGCCGTAGTCAACGCTATAAGCGCGTTCGGTGTGCGCAGGGTTTATCTTATCGAGAACACAAAGGTTGCCGCCATGGGCGCCGGGCTCGATATTATGGGGCCTCACGGCACTATGATAGCCAATCTCGGAGCGGGTACCTCCAGCGCGGCTATTCTGTCGCTCGGAGGAATCGCCGAGAGCAAGTTTATCAAGACCGGCGGCAACAATATGGACGACGAAATCGTAAAATATATGAAGCGCGAGTACTCGCTCGTAATCGGAGAGCCTATGGCCGAGAAGTGCAAGGCCGCGATCGGCGACCTGAGCGAAGAGGATGACGAAGAAGTTTTTCGCGTTAAGGGCAGAGACGCTATCGGCGGACTGCCGAGATTCGTGGACGTTAAGTCCGGCGAGATAAAAAAAGTGATTATGGACACAGCTATGGAGATTGTTACGATGATCAAGGACGTTATCGAAAACGCTCCGCCTGAGCTGGTCGGCGATATTTACGAGGACGGAATCACCCTCACGGGCGGACTGGCGAAGCTCAGGGGCTTTGCCAAACTGATAGCAGACAACACCGGAATCAGGGTTACGGTAGCCAAAGACCCGGAGGACAGCGTAATTCTCGGCTGCGGCGAGGCAATCCGCTATATCACGGAGGTCGAGAAAAACAAAAAGAACGACATCAACCCGCTTATGGCGGCGTATTGATAAAAGCTTCCCTGACGGGAAGCTTTTTTAGTAACCTTTAACTTGCCGACGCAATCATTTTGTTGTATAATAAACGTATTATGAAACGAACTAACCTATTACATTATAATATGGCGCTTGTGGGCGGAGTTTTCGGCGGATTCGCGGTTTGTAATCTGGGTGAGATTTTCGGCAACGCGCAGACGCTTAACCTGATGTCACTTGTGCGTTCTGTTGTCTACGCCGAGCCTATGGAATTAATGCTCAGGCTGGCGTCGGCTATACTGTACTTTTTCGGATTCGCGCTGGCGGCAATACTGCCTAAATTTATAAAAAGCAAGACCGAAATCGTTAGCCTGGCAATAGACGCTGCGGCATTTGTGACGCTGATGCTTTTACCGGAAGACCTGCCTCCGTTTATAAGCCTTTATCCGATATTTTTTGCCACAGCGTTCCAGTGGACAACCTTCGAATACATTGACGGATACAACTGCTCGACGATTTTCAGCTCGAACAACTACCGTCAGTTTCTGACCTCGCTGACCGAGTACGCTATCGACAGGGACAAAAGCCGGCTTATTAAGACCAGAGTTTTCGGTCTTACTCTGCTGTATTTCCACATAGGCGTAGCGCTGGCGTGTATCGGGACTTTATTCTTTGGACGGATGAGCGCGGTTATCGGGATTCTGGCGCTGATTCCGGCTGTTATATTCAGATACAAAAATGTAGTTAAAAGACGTGTTTCGCAAGCTCGCTGACGCATTTTCGCATTTCGTCAGGAGACATTTTCCTGACCTCTTTGGCGAGCTTTACACGCTTTTTGTCGGGCATAGTATAGACGTATTTCATAGCGCAGAAATTTTGTTTTAATACCAAGGAAAAGTCCTTTGGGAAATCTTCAAACATAAAAAACACCTCAACCATATTATAGGTTGGGGTGTATATTTTTATTCCATAAATTAAGTTGTAAGTGGTTAGTTGCAAGTTATAAGCTTCGGTCGTGCAGACAGTGTCTGGTATAAAAAACGTAGCTCCCCGACCAGATTTGTATTTCGCTGTCGCGAAGCGACATATTAATTCTGTCGGGTACAGAAGTATATTGACATATAAACTCTATCTACACGTCATCCACTGACCACTGATTACTGGTCACTGATCACTAATATTATTGTGCTCCGATTTTTCGGAATCGGTTGTATCTCTGGCGGGTAAGCTCGTCTACAGGAACCGCGAGGTTCTTTTCGAAGGTTCGGCAGATGAGCAGCTTCAGGCTTTCGAACATCTTTTGGTCGCCCGCGGTGGGTTCACGCAGGATTCGTTCGATTACTCCGAGCTCAAAGAGGTCGTTCGACGTCATCTTGAGGCATTCCGCCGCCTCGGCAGCCTTGGAGCTGTCCTTCCACAAAATACTCGCGCAGCCCTCGGGTGAGATAACCGAGTACACGGCGTTTTCCATCATCCATACCTCGTCCGCTACGGCAAGCGCGATTGCTCCGCCGGAGCCGCCTTCGCCGATAAACACAGACAGAATCGGGGTTTTAAGAGCCATCATCTCCATCATATTTGTGGCGATAGCGTGACCCTGTCCTCTTTCCTCGGCGCCGATACCGCAGTACGCTCCGCTGGTGTCGACGAAACAGAGTATAGGACGGTGGAATTTTTCCGCCTGTTTCATAAGGCGGAGAGCCTTTCGGTAGCCTTCGGGATGAGCGGCGCCAAAGTTGCGCTCCATACGCTCGAAGGTATTGCGGCCTTTTTCGAGGCCGATTACGGTTACGGGGATTTCGTTAAGCATTCCCACTCCGCCTACGACCGCCTTATCGTCCGAATAGTTTCGGTCGCCGTGGAGCTCGATAAACGTGTCGCCGAACAGGCTGTTTATATAGTCCATCGAGGTAAGTTTTTTTGTGCTGCGCGCGGCAAGCACCTTGTCATACGCGCTCATAATCATACCTCCCTATAGTTGTGGATTGCGAGCAGATGACCGATTGTATCCCTAAGATATCGGCGATCGACCACTCGGTCTACAAAGCCCTTTGACTGCAAAAACTCAGCTGTCTGGAAGTCCTTGGGCAGCTTTTGGCGTATAGTCTGCTCGATTACTCTCGGTCCCGCGAAAGCAATAAGAGCTCCGGGCTCGGCAAGGATTATGTCGCCTTCCATAGCAAAGGAAGCGGTAACTCCGCCGGTAGTGGGATCGGTAAGTACGGTTATATACAAAAGTCCGGCGTCGCTGTGTTTTTTAACAGCGCCGGAGGTCTTTGCCATCTGCATAAGCGAGAGAATACCCTCCTGCATTCTGGCGCCGCCGGATACGGTGAAGGCAACTACAGGCAGGGCGTTGTCGGCGGCATACTCAAAGGCTCGTGTGATTTTATCACCTGTTACGGTACCCATTGAGCCCATCATAAAGTCGGCGTTCATACTGATAATAACCGTCTTTATACCGCGAATCAGGGCTGTGCCGCAGATCACGCTTTCGTTTTCGCCGCTTTTCGACTTGCCTTTTTCGAGCTTTTCGTCATAGCCGGGAAAGTCAATTATATTAACGCTCGTAAGCCCGGCGTCAAGCTCGGTAAAACTGTCGCTGTCGGCGATAATTCCGATACGCTCGCGCGCGCCCAGATGAAAGTGGTGGTTGCACTTTGAGCATACGTGTAGGTTTTCCTCTAAATCGGTAGTGAGGAGCAGAGTTCCGCATTTGGGACATTTAGTCCACATTTCGTCGGGAACATAGGGCTGTTTAGCTTCAGGAGCGGTGCCCTGCTGCTCAAGTTCGTTTTTAGGTTTTATAAACGAGAATAAGTCCATCTAAAACTACCTCTTACTTACGTTTTTCAAAATCCGCCATAAAATCGGTGGTATAGCTGCCGTCGAGGAACTCCGGCTCGGAGAGAATGTCTATCATAAGGTCGCGGTTGACCTTTACCCCCTGTACCGAAAGCTCGGAGAGCGCCATCTTCATCTTACGGACAGCGAGCTCTCTGGTTCTGCCCTGGACAATCACCTTACCTATCATAGAATCATAGAATGGCGGAATCGTATAATCCTGATATAAAGCCGTGTCGAATCGCACAAATGAGCCGCCGGGAACGTGAAGTCCGGTAATCCTGCCGCAGCTTGGGCGGTAGTTGTTGTCGGGATCCTCGGCGTTAATACGACACTCGATAGCGTGACCGTGGAAGTACACCTTGTCCTGTGTACGGTTGAGCTTTGTACCGGCCGCTACGCGAATCTGCCACTGGACAAGATCCATACCCGTTACCATCTCGGAGACTCCGTGCTCGACCTGAAGACGTGTGTTCATCTCCATAAAGTAGAAATTACCGTCCTTGTCGTACAGGAACTCCACAGTACCCACAGAGTTGTAGTTTACGGCGTGAGCCGCCTTTATCGCCGCTTCGGTCATAGCCTGTCTGGTTTCGGAGCTGATAGACGGAGACGGGCTCTCCTCGATAAGCTTCTGATTGTGGCGCTGTACGGAGCATTCCCTTTCGCCAAGACAGATAGCGTTGCCGTGCTTGTCACATAGCAGCTGCATCTCGATATGCTTTACGGGCTTTAAATATTTTTCTATGTATAAGGCGCCGTCGCCGAATGCCGACTCAGCCTCGGCGTAAGCGCTGTTGTATGCGTTTTCAAACTCCTCGGGCGTATTTACGAGACGGATTCCGCGTCCGCCGCCACCGGAGCGTGCCTTTATCAGCAGAGGATATCCGACCTCAGCGGCCAGTACCTTTGCCGATTCCACATCCTCAAGCACATCGGTACCGGGAGTCACGGGTACTCCGGCGTCGCGCATAGTCTTGCGCGCCATATCCTTGTCGCCGAGGAGGTTTATCATCTCGGACGTGGGACCTATGAACTCAATATTACATTCCTCGCACAGCTTTACGAACTTGGGATTCTCCGACAACAGTCCGTAACCCGGATGAATTGCCCGGGCGCCGCTTTCGAGTGCGGCTGTGAGAATTGCGGGTACGTTAAGATAGCTGTCCGCTACCCTCGCCGAGCCGACGCAATAGCTCTCATCGGCAAGCTGAACGTGCATAGCGTCCTTGTCCGCGGTAGAATATATAGCTACAGTCGCTATGCCCATCTCGCGACAGGCGCGAATGATACGCACGGCGATTTCGCCGCGGTTAGCGACCAGTATTTTGCTGAACATTTAATCACTCCATAAAGTTTAGATAATCAATCGACCAACGCAAAACTGAAATCAGCGCATACGCAGAGCTTGCCGTCAACATAGCCCTTGGCGTTGATAAAATAGAAGTTGCCTCTCGAACGGGTGAGGGTGCAGGTAGTCTCCAGCGTATCGCCGGGCTTTACCATACCCTTGAACTTTACATTGTCCATTTTGGTAAAATACGGGGTCTTGCCCTTGCATTTGTCGGCGAGCATTACGCAGCTGGACTGAGCCATCATCTCGCACAGAATCACTCCCGGTACAACGGGATTGCCCGGAAAATGACCCTTCAGAAAGAACTCATCGCCGCTTACGGTATATTTGCCGTGGGAAGTAGTCTCGTCCACAGCCTCGGCCTCTTGCACGAGGAGCATATTGTCGCGGTGAGGGATTATCTCTTTAATTTGTTCCTGGTTTAACATAGCGCACCTCTTATCCCAGTCTGAACAGCGGCTGGTCGTACTCTATCAGATCGCCGTTGTTTACAAGTACCTCGGTGATTGTGCCGCTTTCGTCGGCGACAATCTCGTTCATAATCTTCATAGCCTCTATAATGCAAACAACATCGCCCTTGGCGACTGTGTCGCCGACGCTTACAAACGCAGGTTTTTCGGGTGACGGAGCGGCATAGAACACGCCTACCATGGGACTTTTGATCGTCTTGCCCGAAGCCACGGGAGCCTTAGGCGCCGGCTGAGTCCGTGATACAGGCTGCTGACTTATCTCAGTGGGAGCCTGGGGCGCTGTCGACGAGAAGCTCACCATCGGTGAATCCGCCGTAGGTTTTGCGAGGCGAATAGAATCCTCATCGTCGCTGATTTCGATTTCGGCGAGGGAGCTGTCCTCCAAAACCTTTATATATTCTTTCAGTGTATCAATATCAATCATTCTGATTTCTCCTTCAATATCTTACTCGGAAAATTTTCTGAACACAAGGCAGGTATCGTGACCGCCGAAGCCGAGATTTGTGCTGGCGGCTACGGTAATAGCTCTGTCCTTCGCCTTGCCGAGAGTGTAGTCGAGGTCACATTCGGGATCAAGCTCGTCGGTACCGACAGTCGGAGGGATCTTGCCCTCGCTGACGGCGAGAACGGATACAATCGCTTCTATAGCGCCGGTCGCGCCGAGCATATGTCCTGTCATAGATTTAGTAGAACTTACGCTGATGTCGTATGCCTTTTCGCCGAGAGCGGACTTAAACGCCATTGTCTCTGTTTTGTCGTTCATCGGAGTTGAGGTGCCGTGGGCGTTGATATAGATTACATCGTCGCCGGTGACATTTCCCTCGGCAAACGAAACCCTGATCGCCTCCGCGAGACCTTCACCGTCCGGAGACGGAGCGGTGACGTGGTGAGCGTCGCAGGTGTTGCCGTATCCTATCATTTCGGCATAAATCTTTGCGCCTCTTGCCTTGGCGTGCTCGTATTCCTCAAGAATCAAAACTCCGGCGCCCTCGCCCATTACAAAGCCGTTGCGCTTTACATCAAACGGGATTGAGGCTTTCTTTGGATCTTCGGTAGTAGAAAGTGCCTTCATATTCGAGAATCCGGCGATAGTAAGCGGATGTACAACACACTCCGAGCCTCCGGCGATTACAGCGTCGGCATAACCGTCCTTAACCGCGTGAAAAGCCTCGCCCACCGAGTTCGCGCCTGAGGCGCATGCCGACATAGTCGAAAGGCTTGGGCCCTTGGCGTTGTACTTGATAGCAACCTGACCGGTGGCGATATTTCCTATCATCTTCGGGATGAAGTGCGGGCTGACCTTGCGCGGTCCGCGCTCAATCAACCCCTGAGCGTTCTCGAAGAATGTGTATAGTCCTCCGATTCCCGCGCCTATGTACGATCCGAGGCGTTTGGGATCTATGGTACCGATAATTCCGCTGTCCTCAACAGCTTGCGCGGCTGCCGCGAGAGCGAAGATAGTGTACATATCGGTTTTTCTTACATCACGCTTTTCGATTACCGTTGTAGGATCAAAGTCCTTTACCTCGCCCGCGATTTTTACAGCAAGGTTTTCGGTGTCGAATTTAGTTATTTTATCAATGCCGCAAACTCCGTCGAGCATATTTTTCCACATCGTGGGAATATCGTTGCCTACCGGAGTAACGGCGCCTAAGCCTGTTACAACAACTCTTCTCATTTTGATTCTCCTTATGTTAAGTGGTCAGTGAATGACGCAGTATCGTCATCCTGAGCGAAGCGAAGCGGAGTCGAAGGATCCCCTTCCCGCAGATGACGCTCTCTAACGCAAATTAATATAACGGAAGCGTTTGTCCGCGTCAAAATATAGTCGTTGCGCGGACTGCTCCCTCGCAGTCCTTCAACTCCTTATTTTGCCGAGCGCTTTTGCTCCCTTCATCCGCCGCAGGCGGCGGTCGCAACGCTACATAGCAATGCCGCCGTCTACTCGAATAACTTCTCCGGTGACGTAGGACGCCATATCGCTGCACAGAAATGCTATCACGTTGGCTACGTCATCGGGCAGGCCGCGCCTCTTCATCGGGATTGCGGCCGAGATTTCGTCCTTTACCTTGTCCGAGAGCGCCTGTGTCATCGGTGTGTCGATATATCCGGGGGCTACGGCGTTGACCGTAACTCCTCTGGCGGCAAGCTCGCGGGCTACGGACTTTGTAAGACCGATGAGTCCCGCCTTGGAGGCCGAATAGTTGGCCTGACCGGCGTTGCCGTTGATTCCGACGATACTCGCAAGGTTTACGATACGTCCCGAACGCTGGCGCATAAACGGCTTGTATACGTGCTTTGTCATATTGAACGCGCCCTTGAGGTTTACGTTGATAACAGCGTCGAAATCCTCCTCGGGCATATTGAGCATAAGCTTGTCGCGTGTGATACCGGCGTTGTTTACGAGGATGTCAATCTTGCCGAATTCAGCGATAATCTGCTTGATCACAGCTTCGCCGGCAGCAAAATCGCTGACGTCGCAGTCATAAGCCTCCGCCTTTACGCCGAGAGCCTTGACCGCTTCAAGCGAGGCGTTCTTGTCGTCCGGTGATCCGATACCGACAATCGCGATATCCGCGCCCAGTGACGCGAGTTTTTCGCAAACCGCTCTGCCGATTCCGCTGTAGCCGCCTGTAACCACGGCTGTCTTACCTTTAAAATCCATAAGCTTTTACTCCTATCTTAAATATCGAGAGCCTCAAGGTCGGACAGATTTTCGACCTTTACGGCTTTTATATCCGGATTGATTCGCTTTATAAGCCCGGTGAGGGTCTTGCCGACGCCCACCTCTATTATCGTTTCTACTCCGTCGGCCGCCATATTCTCGACGATTGTCTGCCAGCGGACGGGGTTTTCGACCTGAGCCTTTACAAGCGCCTTATAATCTTTGTCGTAGGGTTTTGCGGTATAGTTAGAATACACGGGGATTTCGGGAGCTTTAAACTCAAGATTCGCCATATACTCCATCAGTCCGTCGGCAGCCTGCGACATAAACGGCGAGTGGAAGGCTCCGCTTACCGCGAGTTTCTTAGCTCTGCCCTTTAAGTCCGAAAAAGCCTCGATTAGCTTTTCGACGTTTTCTTCCTTGGTAGCTACTACGGTTTGAGCGGGGCTGTTGTAATTGACGGGATAGGTACTGTCAAATTTTGAGCAGACCTCCTCGATTTTATCGGCGGAAAGCTTCATAACCGCGAGCATAGCTCCGGGATTCTCTTTAGCCGCCTTGTCCATAAGGACGCCTCGTTCACACACAAGTCTGAAGCTGTCTTCGTCCGAAAGCATACCCGAAAACGCGATTGCCGCGATTTCGCCGAGAGAGAATCCCGCGACACAATCGGGACGAATCCCCTTTTCGCATACGGCTCTTGCCGCTGCCAAATCCGCCGTAAAAACGCATGGCTGGGTGTTGAGCGTAACTGAGAGTTCCTCGGTTCCGGCTTCGAAGCATTGTTTTGATGTACCCGGACGGATAGCGTCCGCCATATCAAAAACTGCCCTTGCCGCCTTTGAGCTTTCATACAGTTCCTTGCCCATTCCTGTATACTGAGCGCCCTGGCCGGAAAACACTAATGCTATTTTACCCATTTTTGAGCACCACCCAATACTTCTTCCGCCTTTGTAAAGAGATCGACTATAATATCCCTGGCGGGTTCTTCTTTCTTGACCATAGCCGCGACCTGACCGGCGAGCACACAGCCGTTCTTTACGTCGCCCTCACGAGCCGCGAGTCTCAGCACTCCGGCGCCTTTAGCCTCCAGCTCCTCGTCGGAGTATGAGCTTGAGTCGTATTCCATTTTGGTATATTCTCTGGTATAGCTGCTCTTTATACAGCGCACGGGATGTCCAAGTCTTTTGCCGGTAACAACGGTATCGATATCCTTAGCCTTAAGAATCTTATCCTTGTATTCCTGCGCGATTGTACATTCCTTTGCCACGAGGAAGCGTGTTCCGACCTGAACGCCTACCGCTCCGAGCAATAGACAGGCGGCTACCTGTCTGCCGTCCGCGATTCCGCCGGCCGCGATTACCGGAATATTTACAGCGTCAACAACCTGGGGCACAAGCGCCATAGTGGTGAGATCGCCCACGTGACCTCCGCTCTCGCCGCCCTCGGCGATTACGGCAAAGGCTCCGAGTTTTTCCATTCTTCTCGCCAAAGCGGTGGATGGAACTACAGGGATGACCCTGATTCCCGCGGCTGTCCATTTTTCCATATATTTTCCGGGATTGCCCGCGCCGGTTGTGACAACCTTTACGCCTTCCTCGACAACCACGTCAGCCACCTCGTCGGCAAACGGGCTCATAAGCATAATATTGACGCCGAATGGCTTGTCGGTGAGCTCCTTGCACTTTTTAATCTCGGCGCGGAGCTGCTCTCCGTTTGAGTTCATAGCGGCGATAAGACCCAGTCCGCCGGCGTTGCTTACGCCTGCCGCGAGAGAGGCGTCCGCCACCCAGGCCATTCCTCCCTGAAAAATAGGATATTCTATTCCGAGAGTCTCGTTGATTACCGTTGAAATCATATGTATCACCTTTTCCTTTATATATATGCTAAAATCCGTAATTACTCATATACTATTTTATTTTACTATAATTCACATAAATAGTCAATGGTTTTGACACAAGAAAGCTCGCATATCCGAGCGAACAATACAAATATTTTTATTGTGTGTCAGGAGTCTGAAATATAAATGCTGTTTGTTTTGTAAAAGTTTATGTAATTACCTGTCACATTAAAAACGGCCGGTGGTTTTCCACTGACCGTTTTAAAAAACTTAGCTGCAAATATCCTCAAGCAGACCGATCAAAGCGCGTTTCCCCTCGACTACTATACCGTTTTTCAGGCGTTTTCTGTCGGATTCGGGCAGGAGCGCTACTCTTGTTTCGGTTGTAGATATTATTTTTCCGGTGCTCATCTCGCTGACAGCAATGAGTCCGTCCTTGTCCTTTACGACATAAAGCTCCTTTGCCTCTGTCACGGCAGGACGGGTATATAGCGAGGTCGGCAGCTGGTGAGTCACGGAAGCTTTTTGTTGTTCAGGCTGTCCGGCAAAAATCAAAGATACCGCGAACAGTGTATAAATCACAATTCCCGTAATTATAATCGTTTTTTTCAAGCTGCATTATCCTTTCGCGCTGTTTTGTAGTTATTCTTTGCGGCGGCCAAAAAATTATACGAACAACAATGGTTTTATACTATTGCGTTTTTTCGTCAAATATGTTATACTAACAGAGAATATTGTGTAATTGCGCTTAATTTCGCCGCTTTTTTATCAAAAAGCGGTAAGGATTTGAATTTAAGGAGTTTTTCCTATGCGTGAAACAGACATCAGCAAATTCACAGCTCCCGACAACGAGGCGTTCAAGGCGTCTCACGGAGCTAAAAGGTTTTTTAAGGCTTTCGGAAGGTTTTTGTTTACCGTTATTATGGTACTGATAATCACCGGAGGTATAATCGGACTGTCGCTGTCGCTGTATGTAGCCGGCATAGCCGCAGAGGATACGGGTATTAACCTAAAGGCTAAACAGCTAAACCAGACAAGCTTCATCTATGTTAAGAACGCTAAGGGCGATTTTAAAAAATACCAGTCGCTTTACTCGACCGAGAACAGAGTATGGGTTGACTTTAACAAGATCCCGCAGCATATGAAGGACGCGCAGATTGCGATTGAGGACAAGCGTTTTCTCGAACACAAGGGCGTCGACCTCAACCGTACTATGGGAGCCATACTCAACCTGTCGAGCGGACAATCCAGCTACGGCGGATCGACCCTCACCCAGCAGCTTATCAAGAACATATCGGATGATAACGAGGTAAGCCTCACACGTAAGATCCGCGAGATTGTCAAGGCTCTTAAACTGGAGACCGAGTACACCAAGGACGAGATTCTCGAAGCCTACCTCAACGTCGTAAACTACGGCAACAACTGTCAGGGAGTTCAGTCGGCGGCTAACCTTTACTTCGGTAAAAATATCGACAAATGCTCGATAGCTCAGTGCGCCGCGATTGCCGGAATCACCCAGAACCCCAGCAAGTTCAACCCTCTCACCCATCCGGAAAACAACAAGGAACGCCGCGAGCTTGTGCTCCGGGAAATGGTTGACCAGGAAAAAATCACTCAGGAACAGTACAACGAGGCAATCAAAGAATCCGAAAACCTAAAGTTTGTGGGATTCAAGAAGAACAGAGCTAATATTTCAAAGAAAATTCAGAACTGGTATCTTGACGAGCTCCAGAAGGACCTCCAAAAAGACCTCGCCCAGTACTATAACATCAGCGAAAAAGCGGCTTCGGAGAAAATATTCTCCGAGGGACTCAAGATTTACTGCGCAATGGACAAGCAGGCGCAGAAGTATCTTGAAAACGCCGCTATGAATATAGACACAACCTACGACCACGGTATGCAGTGCGCCGCTACCATGATAGGTATGGACGGCGCGGTAATCGCGACTACGGGTTCATCACAGGAAAAAACCGGAAACCTGCTCTTTGACAGAGCTACCGACTCTGTGCTCCAGCCCGGTTCGTCAATCAAGCCGGTTGTTGTATACCCATACGCTATTGAAAAAAAGAAGCTGTGCTACAGCTCGGTCGTAAAAGATGAGGCGCTGCCCAAATACAAGGTTGTAAACGGTCAGTACGTAGCCGGTCCGAACAACTGGTATCACAGCTACAAGGGCAATATGCTGCTGCCCGACGCTATTGAATGGTCGGCAAACGCAACAGCAGCCCAGGTTATGAATATGATTTCTCCCGAAGCCGCCTACAACCAGGTTGTAACGCTGCAAGGCTTTGAACACCTGAAGGAAAGCGACAAGGACAACACCGGTGGTCTCTCGATTGGTGGTCTTACCGGCGGAGTTACGGTCAGAGAAATGGCAGCCACCTTCACATATATGGGTAACGGCGGTAAGTACTACAGGCCTTACACCTACTACTATGTAACCGACGCCGACGACAATATCATAATTGATAACCGCGACGCTGTTCCCAAGGAAAGCTACTCGCCGTCGACAGCATATATTATGAACCGTCTGCTTCACTACAATATAACCTACTCCTCGCATACCAACGCGGCATACGCGCGCGTTGACGGATGGGATATATGCGGCAAGACAGGTACCACCGACTCCGACAAGGACTCATGGTTCTGCGGAATCAGCCCGTACTGCTCGCTCGCGATATGGACAGGCTTCGACAAACCGCACACCATATCTATGACAGGTCAGCGTACCGCTACCACTATGTTTAAGGACGTAATGGGCTATTACCTTAATGGCAAGAAGCACAAGGAATACATCGCTCCTAAGTCGATAATCGAAGCCAACTACAGCTCCTCCAGCGGCTCTGTATACAATGTCGGCGAGGCCTCCGAGGGCAAATATATCGGCTACTACACCGAGGATAATATGCCGTCAGGCGGAGGCTACGTCAGCAACGACTATGATGATGACGACTACAGTTATAACTATAACAGAAACTATTACAACGATGATGATGACGACGACGATTCCTTTGATTCGGAAAGCGACAACGACACAGACTACTTTGTCGGCTCCAGCAAGTCGAAGTCAACCTCGTCATCCGCAAGTTCGAATTCCTCATCCGATTCCGGTTCCGCGTCACAGGCAGACGACGGAGGCTCCGATGACGATGACGTGGCTGTCGAGATAGACGGCGGCGGCGAAGAAGAATAAGAAATTTTTCCGAAAGGGTGGAAATAAATGATACAGGTAGCAATAATGGGTCACGGAGTTGTGGGCTCCGGAGTTTGCTCGATTCTTACAACTCACAAAAAGAAGCTTTACTCGGCAATCGGCGAAGAAGTTTATATCAAGAGGATTCTCGATCTGAGAGAGTTTCCGGATTCTCCTCTGGCCGACAGATTCACAAAGGAATTCAACGATATTCTCACAGATGTGGAAATCAGAGTAGTAGCCGAGGTTATGGGCGGAATTCATCCGGCGTACGAGTTTACGGCGCAGCTGCTTAAATCCGGCAAAAGCGTTGTAACATCCAACAAGGAGCTAGTTGCCACTCACGGCGCCGAGCTGCTCGCTATCGCCAAGGAGAACAACGCCAACTATCTCTTTGAGGCTTCGGTAGGCGGCGGAATCCCGATTCTGCGTCCTATGAACCAGTGCCTCGTAGCCAACAACGTTCACGAGGTAGCCGGTATATTAAACGGCACAACAAACTTTATCCTCACCAAAATGATTGACGACGGTATGGAATTTGACGACGCGCTAAAGCTTGCCCAGGAGCTCGGATTTGCCGAGCGCAATCCGGCGGCTGACGTCGAGGGTCACGACGCGTGCAGGAAAATCTGTATTCTCGCGTCGCTCGCCTCAGGCAAGCACGTTTATCCCAAAGGTATTCATACCGAAGGAATCACCAACATAAGCTTAAACGACGTAAAATACGCGTCATCCTTTAACAGTGTTATAAAGCTTATCGGAGACGTTAAGTTCCTCGAAAACGGCAAGCTCGACATCTTTGTGGCTCCTATGATAGTTAACAGACATAGCCAGCTCGCAAACATCGACAACGAGTTCAACGGAATTATGGTTCGCGGAGACTGTACCGACGACGTTGTATTCTACGGCAAAGGCGCGGGCTCACTTCCGACCGCTTCCGCTGTTGTGGCTGATATTATTGACTGCTGCAAGCACCTTAAGGCGAGAAAGTACCTTTTCTGGGCGGACAGCAACAACGAGAACGTCCTCCCCTACAACGAATCGGTTACAGCCGTTTATCTGCGTTTCTCGACCAACGACAAAGAAGCTTCCATCGCGGAAGTCAAAGATTTGTTCGGAGATATTGTACAGCTTTCTATTACTAATGAGAGCGAAAACGAGTTTGCTGTCGTTACAAAGGCGATGACAATCGGTGAGATAAACGACAAGCTCAATCAGGTCAAGAAGTCAAAGCTTCTCTCGAACATTCGAATCGCCGATTTATAATTCAGGTAATTTTTCCAAAAGGAGTAATCATATGAGTTTAATTGTCCAGAAATTCGGAGGCAGCTCCGTCGCGAACGCCGAGCGCGTGTTCAATGTGGCGAAGATTGTCACCGATACATACGCTCAGGGAAACGACGTTGTAGTAGTCGTTTCGGCCCAGGGCGACACAACAGACGACCTTATCGCAAAGGGTCAGGAGATTAACCCCAACGCTTCAAAGCGTGAGCGCGATATGCTCGTAGCTGCAGGCGAACAGGTTAGTATCGCCCTGCTGTCTATGGCTATCGAGAAGCTCGGATTCCCGGTAGTTTCTCTGCTCGGATGGCAGGCAGGATTCCAGACCAGCTCCGCTCATACAAGCGCGAGAATCAGACGTGTTGTTCCCAACCGTATACGCAAGGAGCTCGACAAAAAGCGTATAGTTGTCGTAGCCGGATTCCAGGGTGTATCCAGATATGACGACATCACTACCCTCGGCCGCGGAGGCTCGGACACATCGGCTGTAGCGATTGCCGCCGCTATGCACGCGGATTTGTGCCAGATTTTTACCGATGTAGAAGGCGTTTATACAGCGGATCCGAGACTTGTACCTAACGCGAGAAAGCTTAAGGATATCTCTTATGACGAGATGTTGGAGCTCGCTACACTCGGCGCTCAGGTACTCAACAACCGTTCCGTAGAAATGGCAAAGAAATATAACATAGAACTCGAGGTTCTGTCCAGCTTAGTCAGGGCTCCGGGTACAATAGTAAAGGAGAAAAGCAAGATGGAGAAAATGTTAATCAGCGGTGTCGCCAAGGACACAGACGTAGCCCGTGTATCTGTAATCGGAGTTCCGGACGAACCGGGATTCGCCTTTAAGATGTTCTCTAAGGTTTCGGCCAAGAACATCAACGTAGACATAATTCTCCAGTCAATAGGCAGAGACGGCACAAAGGATATCTCCTTTACAATTCCGCTTGACAAGGTTGACGATGTAAAGGAATGCTTGCAGGAGTATATCGAGAACATCGGCGCCAAGGATCTGCTTATAGGCACAGATGTTGCCAAGATCTCAATCGTAGGCGCGGGTATGGAAAGCCACGCGGGAGTTGCTACAAAGATGTTTGAGGCTGCAACCTCCGAGATCAAAGTATCGGTACTCATCAACAAGAAAGACGCGGACAGAGCAGTTACCGCAATCCACGAAAAATTCTTCGAAGAATAGTCGCGAGCCGCGACTGCCGAAGCCGCCTTTGGAAAGGTTTGATATAATTCAGACGTTCATCAACGGCGTTTCGTAATTCGTATTTGTCGATGATGTATAATAGCATATAGATAAAGCGTGCCGTTTGGCACGCTTTTCTTAGTGTTATACGAAAGGTAACGGCCGGGCAGGCGCCCGACCGAAAACTATACTTCTTATAATTTTTTATAACGACCCGATTAGTCTGTAAAGTCAAAATCGTCCTTACGGTTCTCTTTAAACATTTCGTAAACCTTCTGAACAACTTCTTCGTCCTCTACACCCTCGTAGGTCTCGTTTTCGTCATCTACGGATACGATCTTGAGGATAATTACACCGTCGGCATCCTCGACGTTCTCGATAAGCACAACGTACTCCTCGCCGTCGAGAGCGATTGTGTCGAGATACTCAAACTCGGTTGTGGTGCCCTCGTCGTCTGTAAGCTCGATGATTATTATTTCCTCGTTCATTTCTTCATTTTTGTTGATATCAGCCATAGTCTGACCTCCTTATTAGATATACTGACAGTTTAACTTATTTTTGAAAAAAAAGCAAGTGAAAGTTTTTGATTTATTGTAAAAAAACGATATTTGTGCTACACTGTTTTACGGGAGTGGTTTACCGTGCGTATACCGAAAAAATATATGGGAATATTTATGATAGTTTTGTCAGCATTTTGTTTTGCGCTGATGAATATGTTCGTGCGCCTTTCGGGTGATCTGCCTACTCCCGAAAAAGGCTTTTTCCGTAATTTTGTCGCCTTTATCTTTGCTCTTATCATTATGATAAAGGACAAGCAGAGCTTTCACTTTAACAAAAGCAATCTTCCTTTATTACTTGGGCGTTCTCTTACCGGTACAATGGGAATACTGTGCAACTTTTACGCGGTCGACCACCTTGCGCTGGGAGACGCCTCCATACTCAACAAGATGTCGCCGTTCTTCGCGGTATTGTTTTCTCTGATATTTCTAAAAGAAAGGCTTCGGCTTCCGCAGGCGCTTATTTTGCTCGGAGCCTTCTTCGGAGCAATGTTTGTGGTAAAGCCGAGCTTTTCTAACGCTGAGCTTTTTCCGTCATTGTGCGGATTTTTCGGCGGTATATCTGCCGGTGCCGCATACTCTATGGTGAGAGCTTTGGGAATAAGAGGAGAAAAAGGCAGCTTTATAGTATTGTTTTTCTCGGGAGTAAGCTGTTTGACTATGATTCCGTTTATGCTGTTTAACTTCAAGATATTCACACCGATACAGCTTATTATGCTGTTGCTCGCGGGACTTTCGGCAGCAGGAGGTCAGTTTTCAATTACGGCGGCATACACCTACGCGCCCGCCCGGGAAATATCAATCTACGACTACAGCCAGATCATATTCGCCTCAGCTCTTGGATTCTTTGTATTCGCGGACATACCGGATATATACTCTATTATAGGATATATCATCATCGTAACAATGGCTATAATAATGTTTTTGTATAATAATCGAAAGCTTTCGGAATAATACAGTTTTTTCCGCCGATAATATAAGCGACGGCAATACACTTGCCAAATAAACGAAAGGCGGAATAATATGACACCAAAAGAACTACTATATGTCGAGGACGCTCTCGGTCACGAACAGTACTTTCAAACAAAATGCCGCGAGACTGCCTCACAGATTCAAGACGGAGATTTAAAGAACTTTGCTCAGAATTTGGAGCAGAGACACAAAGAAATTTTCCGTAACATTTATAATTTGCTGTGAGGAGGACACTTATGGACGACAGAAATCTTATGGAGAATATGCTTATTCTCGAAAAAAGCGCCTGTGACCTTTATCTTCACGGCGCAATCGAATCATCAAGCGCCAACGTGCACTCGGCGTTTACCGGCTCGCTGAACGATTCGCTGAAAATGCAAGACGAGATTTACCTCAAAATGCAGGCGAAAGGCTGGTATCCGGGCGAACAGGCTGACCAAAACAAGATAAACGGTGTAAAACAGAAGTTCAGCACAAACGCATAATTCTCAAATTGTATTGGGAGTTGTCTTGATTATAAGACAGCTCCCTGAATTTTTATATATTTTTTGTGACATTGCTACACATATATTGACAAAATGCGAAAAATTGACTATAATAAATAACAGATTGCACACAATATTATTGTATTGTTAAAGATTGATAATTTTTTGTCTAATTTATACATTTTTATTCTGTCTAGTTTGTAGAAAACAGAAAATTTATAGAAAAAATCAAAAAAATTATGTAAGGTACCTTGACGCAAGACAATATATAATGTATAATTATTTTAGACTCAAGGTACCTAACGAAATTGTGGGGATTATGATGTCAGAACAAAAGAACAATGTCAATCAATCGTCTGAGTATCAAAACAAGGATGTCAACGACAAAATTCTTTTAAACATCCGAGACCTTGAGCAGAAAATCCACTTTCTTTATGAAGGTAAAAAAAGCCAAAGAAGAGTTTTGATTCTGCTCAGGTATACAAATGGTATCACTCAACGCGAATTGACCGAAATGCTTAAGATTAAGCCTGCCTCTATGAGTGAAGTTTTGTCGAAGCTTACGGCAAAGGGCTATGTAAGCCGTGTGCCGAGCAGTATCGATAAAAGAACTATGGTAATCTCGCTCACCGAAGAGGGCAAAGAAATAGCAGATCAGGCATTCGAGTACAGGTCTTTAAGAATTGTCGAATTGCTTTCGGGCCTTGACGACGAGGAAAAAGACGTCCTGCTTTCGTTATTGGAAAAAGTTAATGCACCTTGGGACGATTTATAATCGAAAGGGTGAACGTTTATGGCGGACAAGCTGAGGGTTATTATCACAGACTGCCAAAAAGAAGTTAAGATACCTACCGGTATCCGTATGCTTATCAGACGTTGTTGCCATGCAATTCTTGAGACCGAGGGCTTTAAAGGCTCTGCGGAGATTGGAATTACTTTTACCGAAGACAAGGAGCTAAAAAAACTAAGTCTTCAATACTTCGGCAAAGAAACTGACGAAGCGGTTATCTCGTTGCCTGCCGGTGAAAACGGCGAGTACGACGAGGATCGAGTTACCGGCGCGAAGATACTGGGTAGTATTGTTATTTCTGTTAAGAAAGCAGTTGAGCAGTCAAAAGCTTATGACCACTCTTTTCAACGTGAAATGGCTTATCTTACGGCTCACGGCGTTCTCGGACTGTTGGGCTACAGCTATGACGGCGCTATGGAAAAGGTATCTATGCGCGAAAAGGAAGAATGGGCTTTGTACCAACTGGGGCTACCCGCCTCAAGAAGTTATTTTTAGTTTTTTAATTACCCGGAGAGTAATCTCCGGGTTTTTTCTGTATTTTTTTAAAAAACTACTTGACAAATCAGGATTTTATGGTATTATATACGTAATTCCTATTAAAACTATAGGTTATATATGCAAAGGTGATTTTATGAACTATACTTTTCGATGTTGTAACACCATACGAATGTAAAACCCCGGTTTATCAACAAACAATTACAATTTACTATTATTTTTAGAAAGGTGTTACACAATGAGCAATTTAAAAGAAAGAAACTTAAGATTTGAGACAAAACAACTTCATATAGGCCAAGAGACTCCCGACCCGGTTACAGACGCCAGAGCTGTACCGATTTACGCTACAACCTCGTATGTATTCCATAACAGCGAGCACGCCGCCGACAGATTCGCGCTTAGAGACGCGGGCAATATCTACGGCCGTCTTACAAACCCGACCCAGGGAGTTTTTGAGGAAAGAATCGCTTCTCTGGAGGGAGGTTCCGCAGCGTTAGCGGTAGCTTCGGGCGCGGCCGCCGTGACATACGCCGTTCAGGCGCTTGCCTCAGCCGGTGACAATATTGTTGCCGCGAAGACAATCTACGGAGGTACCTACAACCTTCTCGCCCACACCCTACCCACCTACGGGATTACGACCTCCTTTGTTGACCCTGATGTCGAGGGAAGCTTTGAGGAAGCGATAGACGAAAACACAAAGGCGCTTTATATCGAGGCGCTCGGAAATCCAAATTCCAATATTATCGACATTGAGAAACTTGCCGAACTGGCTCACAGCCATAATATTCCGCTGGTAGTAGACAGCACTTTTGCCACTCCCTACCTGTTGAGACCGATTGAGCACGGAGCCGACATTGTCATACACTCCGCCACAAAGTTTATCGGCGGTCACGGAACGGCGATAGGCGGAGTTATTGTAGAAAGCGGAAAGTTTGACTGGGCTGAGAGCGGTAAATTTCCAAAGCTTTCCGAGCCTAATCCAAGCTATCACGGCGCTGTATTTACCGAAGCGGCTCCGGGAGCTTCTTTCGTCACATATATCCGCGCTATTCTTCTGCGCGACACCGGCGCGACACTCTCCCCCTTCCACGCTTTTATCTTCTTACAGGGTTTGGAGACTCTGTCCCTGCGCGTTGAGCGCCACGCGTACAATACGGCAAAGGTAATAGAATTCCTGAGTAATCATCCCCAGGTTGAGCGAATAAACCATCCGTCGCTGGAGAGCTCGCCGTATAACGCGCTGTACAAAAAATACTTCCCGAACGGCGGAGGCTCAATCTTTACCTTCGACATAAAGGGTGACGACGCTACCGCCAAAAAGTTCATCGACAAGCTGCAGGTATTCTCGCTCCTCGCCAATGTTGCGGACGTAAAGTCGCTCGCGATTCATCCGGCTTCGACAACGCACTCCCAGCTTTCCGACAGCGAGCTGAATGAACAGGGAATCCACCAAAACACAATCAGACTTTCGATAGGTACCGAGCACATCGACGATATCATCTTCGATTTACAGGAAGCCTTCGACGCAGTAAAATAATTATTAATTCCATTATTATCCCCCCACAGGAGCTGTTTTCGGACAGCTCCTTTTTCTTGTTGAAAAGTTGCCGATACTGTGATAAAATTAATTTCGGTGATACTATGGCAAAAAATATCAAAACCAACGTAATGCGTATTCTCGACAAAGCCGGGATTGAATACAAGGTACTTCAATATCCTCACGGCAAGGAAGCTGTCGAGGGAAACGAGGTAGCCCGTCTTATGGGACAGAATCCGGCTCAGGTGTTCAAGACCCTTGTAGCCAAAGGAAAAAGCGGAGAGTTCTTTGTCTTTGACATTCCGGTAAACTCCCAGCTTAACCTCAAAAAAGCCGCATGTGCCGTCGGAGAAAAGAACCTGGAGATGACACATGTCAAGGATTTGGTGAAAATCTGCGGTTACGCCAGAGGAAATGTCTCGCCAATCGGTATGAAGTCGGATTTTACGACCGTATTCGACATATCCGCGCTTGACTTCGATATAATATACATCAGCGCGGGCAAAATAGGCTTTCAGATAGAAGCAGCTCCGAATGAGCTGATAAAATTTATCGGGGCAAAAACGGAAAGTATAGTATAAAGGAGTAATAAAATAAAATGGCAAAGGTAGTGCCTTTATTTTCGGGCAGCAGCGGAAACAGCTACTACATCGGCTCATCGGGCGAGGGAGTGCTGATAGACGCGGGCAGAAATTGCAAGCAGCTGACTAATATGCTGGAACAAAACGAAATAGATATCAACACAATCGGCGCGATATTCATAACCCACGAGCACGTCGACCACTGTCAGGGAGTCAGGGTGTTCGCGAAGAAATACGGAATCAAAGTCTACGCCAGTCAAGGCACTCTGGACGCTATGGCGGAGAAGAACTATATTTCCGCCGAGAACTCCTGCGCGGTTATAAACGACTTCGCGGACGTCGGCAATATGCGTATTATCCGCTGCGACACACCTCACGACGCCAGGGAAAGCTGTTGTTATCAGGTAATTACCGCCGACGGCAGAAAAGCTACTGTAGCAACGGATCTGGGCGTTATGACCGATCCCGTCAGAGAACTTGTACGAAACAGCGATTTCTCGGTTATCGAGTCCAACCATGATGTTCAAATGCTAAAAAACGGCTTCTATCCTCCGCATATAAAGGCTCGTATCCTATCGGACAGAGGACATCTGTCCAACGATGCCTGCGCCGAAGAAATAGCCGATTTTGTACGTTGCGGAAATTTCAGGATAATGCTCGGACACATCTCGGAGCAAAACAATATTCCCGAACTGGCGCTGAACACCAACCTCAACGCGCTTGAATCAATCGGTATGAAGCGCAATCTTGACTTTACACTCTCCGTTGTTCCAAAGGAAAGCGACGGAAGATCAATAGTATTCTGAGGCGGATATGCTGACTGTAAACATAATTTGTATAGGAAAAATCAAAGAAAAATACTGGACAGACGCTATTTTGGAATATTCCAAGCGTCTTAAGGCGTTTTGTAAATTCAATATTATAGAGCTAAACGAGGAAAAGACCTACAATAATCCGAACGAATCGCAGATTACATCCATCCTCGACGCCGAAGGAAAGAGGATAATGTCGAAGATTTCCGACATCGACTATGTGATTTCACTTTGCATAGAGGGCAAACTTACGGACTCACCGCAGCTCGCCGAAAAGCTCTCCGCAGCCGCTCTCAGCGGCAAAAGCACAGTCGACTTTATCATCGGCGGAAGCTGGGGGCTCAGCGAGGACGTGAAACAAAGGTCTGATTTCCGGCTGTCAATGAGCCGTATGACCTTTCCCCACCAGATGGCAAGAGTAATCCTCTGCGAGCAAATCTACAGAGCGTTCGAAATCAACAACAACGGCAAATATCATAAATAGAAAGGCGGTAGCGATAATATGGCTCTCGACGGAATGATGCTGCATCACGTTATAAACGAACTGAAAACCTCCGCCCTGGACGCGAGGGTATATCAGATTCATCAGCCTAACCGTGACGAAATCGTTATGCAGCTTCGCACTAAGGATGGCAATAAACGGCTTCTTTTGTCTACAAGAGCCAATTCTCCGAGAGTGCATTTCACAAAATACAACCTCGAAAACCCCGCGTCACCGCCTATGCTGTGTATGCTGATGAGAAAAAAACTCGGCGGCGGCAAGCTTGTCGATATTCGTCAGGCAGGACTGGACAGAGTTATCAGCTTTGACTTTGACTGCGTAAACGAGCTCGGCGACAAGGTGAGAATTACCGTTGTCGTCGAGATTATGGGCAAGTACAGCAACGTAATTTTCGTGGACGAAAAGGGAATAATAATAGACGCGCTTAAACGCGTGGATATGACAATGTCGTCACAGAGGCTTGTTCTCCCCAACCTTCCTTACGAATATCCGGTACCGCAGGATAAACTTAACATCTTGCTCACAGCGCCCGAAAAGGTTGTGGAGAGTATCATCTCCACCCCCGGAGAAAAAACGCTGAACAAGGCTATTCTCGGCGCTGTACAGGGTATCTCGCCTATTATATGCCGCGAGCTTGAACATCTTACGCTCGGCGGCAGAGACTTAAGCAATAAAAAACTTGGCGAGGATGACAAAATAAAACTCGCAGACGAAATCAAAAAGCTCTCCGACACAATACTGACTTCGTCGGGCAAGCCGCTTGTGCTCTATCACAAGAGCGACGCAAAGCCATTCGACATCAGTTTCATCGACATAGGTCAGTACGGTTCACTGTGCGAGAGCAGAGAATACGACAGCTTCTGTGAGCTTTTGGACAGCTATTATATCGAGAGGGACAGCGCCGACCGAATGAGAGTCAAAGCGGCGGATCTGTCACGTGTGCTGACTAACCTCGTAAACCGCACTACAAATAAAATAAACATACAAAAGCGTGAACTGGAAAAATGCGAGGACAGAGAACAGCTTCGTATAAAAGGCGACCTGCTGCAAGCTAATTTGTACAGAATAGAGCGCGGAGCCGAGAGTGTTACGGTCGAAAACTTTTATGACGAAAACAACGCTCCAATCGAGATAAAGCTCAATCCCGCGATTTCACCGGCGCAAAACGCCCAGAAATACTACAAGGACTATAACAAAGCAAAAACCGCCCAACAAGTTCTGACCGTTCAGATAAAAAAGGCGGAGGACGAGCTGGTCTACCTCGACAGCCTCAGAGATACGCTGTCGAGAGTAAAGAGCGAGAAGGAGCTCAATCAGATAAGGCTCGAATTTATGGAGCAGGGATATATAAAACAAAACAAAAGTATGAAGAAAAAGCCTGCCCAGCTGCCGCCGCTGGAATACAAGACCTCGGACGGATTCCGGGTACTTGTCGGCAGGAACAACAGACAAAACGATCAGCTCACTATGAAAACCGCTAACAACCGCGATATCTGGCTTCATACCAAGGATATTCCGGGTTCTCACACAATAGTTGAGACAATGGGAAAGGAAATCTCCGACACCGCGATTATCGAGGCGGCACGGATTGCCGCATATCACTCAAAGGCTAAGGACAGCACCAACGTGCCCGTAGACTATACCCTCGTCAAGTATGTCAGTAAACCCGTAGGGGCCAAACCTGGTATGGTGATTTTTACAAACAACCGCACGGTTTATGTCGACCCAAAGCTTCCCTCCGACGATATGTGACGTAGTTTTACGATTTACTGTAAAAAATTCTGTTTTAATTCTTTTTTCGCATTAAAACTGTACTTTTTTGGTATAATATTGATATTGGTGAAAGTTGACTTTCACCGAGCACAATAATATATCTGATGTTTATTTTTCGGAGGAAAATATGGGAGATATTATCTTCAAGGTGATTAACGTCTCAGGCGGTCTCGGCTTATTCCTGTTGGGAATGAAGCTGATGGGCGAAGGTCTTGAGCTCGCCGCGGGATCCAAGCTGAGAACTCTGCTTGAAAAAATCACAAGCAAGAAATTTATCGCGATGCTTGTCGGATTAATGGTGACTGCTGTTATTCAGAGCTCCTCGGCGACCGACGCGATGGTAGTCGGATTTGTCAACGCCGGGCTTATGGATATTTACCAGAGTATAGGTATCCTCTTTGGTTCCAAAATCGGTACGACGGTTACTTCGCTGTTGCTTTCGTTCGATATCAAAGCCATTGTTCCTATATTCACGTTCGCGGGCGCGGCTGTAATCACATTCGCCAAGAAGAACAACTACCGCTACTACGGCCAGATAGCCGCGGGCTTCGGTATACTCTTTATGGGTATGACTATGATGAGCGAGAACTTCGACTTCCTGAAGGAATCGCCGGTTTTCGCGAACACGGTTTCCACATTGGCTCATCCGGTGCTCGGACTATTGGTCGGTATGATTTTTACCGGTATTATCCAGAGCTCGTCGGCGTCCGTAGGTATCCTTATGGCGCTCGGTATGAGCGGAATCGTCAGCATCGACCAGTGTATCTACATCATCTTCGGTATGAACGTCGGCGCGTGTGTGCCGGTATTCCTGTCCGCTGCCGGAGCTAACAGAGAATCCAAGCAGGTCGCTTTGTCAAACTTCTTAACCAGCTTATTCGCCGCCTTGCTTTTATCGGCAGTGGTACTTGTGCTGGAGCCGACCTCGTTCTCGATTTCCGGATTAGTAGAATCCGTTCCCTTCCTGAAGGGTAACACCGCGGCACAGATTTCCGCTGTTCATATCGCGTTCAACGTGGCGAGAACCATTATTTTCCTGCCGCTTTCAAACCTTATTATCAAGTTTACAAAGCTTATTCTTCCCGATAAGACCGAAGAAGAGGAAGAAGTCACAGTATTCCTCGACTCTCGTATTCTTACAACTCCGCCGATGGCTGTTCAGCAGACAGAGAAAGAGTGCGCAAGACTCGCCAGTCTTGCGAGAGCCGCGTTTGACCTTGCTATGGAAGCCCTACTAAACGGCGATGTCAAGGCTATCGAGAGGGTTAAGGAAAATGAGACCACGATGGACAAGCTCACCCACGGAATCACAAAGTACATCGTCAAGATTAACGGTCTCGACATTATCGACTATGACCGAAAGGTTATGGGCGCTATGTACAACGCGATTCAGGATCTTGAGCGCATAGGCGACCGCAGTGAAAACATCTGTGATTCTGCGCAGGAGCTTATAAGCGGTGAAGCCGTCCTTAGCGACAAGGCTATAAAGGAGCTTCGCACGCTGTGCGAGGTTGTCAGCAAGCTTCTTGACGACAGCTTCTATATGTTTATCAACCAGAGCAAGGACACCAACCTTACCGAGGCTGTTTTACAGGCTGAGGATCAGATTGACGAGTATTGCGAGCTGTTCCGCCAGAACCACGTAAACAGACTGTCCAAGGGTGAATGTAACGCCGAGGCCGGAGCTGTATTTATCGAACTCCTGACTAACCTTGAGCGTATCGGCGACCACGCCGTAACCGTTGCGTTCTGTATTCCGTACAAGAACCACAACGCCCTTCCCCAGCAAACACAGTAAAATATAGTAAGCAACGCCATTCCGCGATATCGGAGTGGCGTTTAATTAATCTAATAAAGTGAAATTACTTCACTGCACTTGCATTTATAATTCTTTTATGATATTATTATAAAGAAATAAGTTTTTTGTCTTATTTTATAATAATTTCACCGGAGGCTAGAAGTTATGAATAAAAAAACAAGGGCACTCAGCCTTATACTTTCTGTCGTAATGCTGGGCGGCATAATGGCAGTGTCGGGAGTATCCGCCTCGGCCGAAACCGAACCTACCACCTCGCCTGTGACAACCACTCCCCAGACTACCACTGCTCCGCAGACTACTACCGCGGCTCCGACTACTACCGCAAAGTCGACCGCCAAAACCCCTGCTCCAGCGAAAAAAACGACTGTTAAAAAGAAAAAGTCCAACAAGCCGAATCCGACGGAGATCAAGCTGCTTGTTCCTCAGAAAAACGGTTTCAAGATCAAGTGGAAAAAGGTCAAGAAGATCAAAGGCTATCACCTTCAGTGGTCGGTTACAAAGAAGTTCAAGAAGGCTAAGAAATACACCAAGAAAGTATATCTTAAGTCAAAGGTAATCTCAGGCAATATAGTCCGCCTGAGCGCCAAGAAAAAGTACTACTTCAGAATCAGAACCTACAAGATGAACGGTAAGAAAAAAGTATTCTCGAAGTGGTCAAAGGTAATTTGTAAAAAGACATTATAATAAAAACATAAAAGGGCTGCCGAGGCAGCCCTTTAGTATTCCCATACGTCAAGAAAGCGTGCGCGCCAAAGTGCGGACGCTTTCTTTCGCCATCGCTCGTGCGCACGAAGGTCGCAACTGAGCGAATAATATGTTTGAGTCATCTTGAGATTACTATTTGTGTAATTAAATGTAGAATTAATTTATTCTCTTTATTGTACTTTCCTATCACATAAAAAAGCTGCCGAATAAGGCAGCTTTTTTCACTTAATATACTATTACCGGCATTCCTACGTATGCTTTGCCGAACATCTTTCGTATAGCGGCTGTCGGGGTGTTTACACATCCGTGCGAGCCGTTGCCCTTGTAGATATTTCCGCCGAAGGCCGAACGCCAAGACGCGTCGTGGATTCCCTGACCGTCGCTGGTAAAGCCGAGCCAGTATGAAACCGTTGTATCCCAACTTGAGCCGCCGTATGAGCCGTGGAGTCTTGCCGGTGACTTTTTGCTGATTACGTGGTGAACGCCCTTTGTTGTAGCGCGGTCGCCAATGTTACCCGTTACAACGGGAGTGGACACATACAGCTTGTTGTTTACATACATAAACATCATCTGGGTGCTTGTGCTGACCTCGACCCATGTACCTCTCGGGCTGTTGCCATAGAGGGTACCCGTCTTTATCTTGACCTTAGCCGCGGCGAGCTTGCCGTATAACTTATCATTTCCGATCCTCTTGTAAGGCTTTACGGCGAATTTATAGACCTTGCCGCTGACCTTGTTGGAAAGGTAAGCGCAGTTTACAACGTCGTCAACCTTATCCCATTTGCCGCTGTTCCTCTTGACATATACCTCGTAGCCGGTAGCGCCCTCGACAGGTGACCACGCCAGAAGCGCCTTGCTGAGGAAGGAGTATGTGTTGATTTTACCCATATCCTTTATGCCGGTAGCCGAGGAAAGAAGCTTTTCGAGTCCGGTGTATTTTTTCTTGTTATATACTCTGATACCTCTTATCTTGTAAACATAATCCTTGCCGGCTGTTATGTTTTTGTCGGTATAGGTTCTTTTTTTCACGGTCGCGATAAGCTTGAAATCCGAGCTTTCGCTTCGCTTATAAAGCTCGTACTTCTGAGCCTTTCTGACGCCGCTCCACGCGATAGTGATTCTCTTGGAGCTGACGCCCTTTGTAACGAATTTTTCGGGAGAACTGAGCTTTGTCATCGTCTTGTGGGACTTACCATTGCTCTTGGTTGTATATTTGCCCTTTTTGCCGACAGATACAACCTTGTAGCTGTATACTGTGCCGGATTTAAGGCCGGATTCGTTTATAGATGTCTTTTTAGTCTTTTTATGTAGCTTAAATGCCGAAAGCTTGCCCTTTGAGTTTTCAACAGCTCTGTAAACATAATACTTTGCCGCTGCCTTGTTCTTTGACCAGTTCAGCGTGAGGGCTTTATCGGACTTATCCTTTGAAATAACCTTCTTAACCTCTCCCGGCTTTGTCATAGCTGTTACGACAGCGTCCCCACTGCGGGTTGTATAGCCGTCGGCGTTGCGGTAAGCGTAAACTCTGTATCTGTATACGGTCGCGGGAGCAAGCCCGGTGTTCTTGATGCTCTTTACCTGTGCTCCTACTGTCTTGATATTTGTATAGCCGGAGAACTTGCCCTTTGAGTTCATAACAGCGCACTGAACAAGATAGCTTGTCGCGTTTGCGGATGGCTTCCACTGAATCTTTACAGCGGACGCGGATACCGAATTGACCTTAAGAGAAGTAACCTTCTTGGGGGTAATCTTTTTGACAGGCGCTACTGTATGAGGCTGGGTAGGCTTTGGAGCGTCGGTAGGCTTCTGTGTTTCTGTAGGTTTCTGGGTTTCTGTAGGAGTCTGAGTCTCGGTAGGCTCGACAGGAGCGGTAGTCTCCACGGGCTCGGTGGTGGACATCACCACTAACTCTTGAGAGTTTAAACCGAAAGAATCCTCCACAGTCTCAGAAACCGCGGCCTTTTTCGACTCAGCCGCGAAAGCTGTCACTGAGAAAGGCACTACAGAGCTGATTATCATTGCTGACAATACGAATGCGATGAATTTTTTCATAACATTACTTCCTTCCTGTATTTATAAATATATTTCTGTTTTATCCTCACTATTTTAACGCTTGCAGAAGGCTTTTTCAAGGCTTTTTTTCAAATTTATCATAGTATACAATTTTTAGTTTTTATTTTAATTTTTTCTGCCATTTGCACAAAGATTTATGTAATTAAATGTAAGAAATGCACAAAAAATAATATGCGCCAAAGCGCGCATTATTCGCTCGGCCATTGCTCGTGCGTAACGTACAACTGAGCCGGCAATATAATATTGCGACACCTCCGTTTAGCTATTCAATTACTTTGCAAAAAACAACGTGAGAACTTCGGGGAAGTACATTCTCCACCACTGCTCGTTGTGGATTCCGGGCTCGAATATCGAATATACAAGCTTATCCTGCGGAAAACCTTTCTTTAACAGACGCTTGTGCATATCGTTGGTAAAGGTGTAGAGATCCTTTTCGAGGCTGTCGTTGTTTCCGCAGTAGAGATAAAGCTTAGGAATACTGCTATCAGTGAGTGTAAACTTTTTGAGGTAATTATTCCATACTGTATCATCAAACAGCAGGAACGCAGGCGAAAGCGCGCCGATTGTGCCGAACTTATCCTTGTTCTCCATTCCGATATAGAATGCCTCAAGTCCTCCTGAGGACGAACCGCATACGCAGTTCTCCTCGCGCTTATCGCTTGATTTGTAGTTTTCGCGTACATAAGGCATTACCTTATTGACAACAAACTCACTGAATGCCTTGCCTGTGCCGTTTTGATAGTTCTTGGCTTCGCCGGCGGGAATAGCGGAGTTGATTGCGCCGATATTCGGGGTCAGCTCGCTGTCACGCTTGTTGTTACCGTTGTCAATACCGACTACGATGGCGCTCTTGCCGGTGTTTGCGAGGAGACCGTCGACTGCTCCCTCTACATCCCAGCCGCCGTGACCGTCTTTATGGTCGCTAAAGAGGTTCTGGCCGTCTGTCATATAGATAGTCGGGAATTTTCTATCGGAAGTCTCGGAATAATCCGCCGGAGTGTAAATCCAGATTTTCTTGTTATAACCGCTTGAATACTCGAGGGTTGTTGTTGTAAGCTTTCCTCTGATCATTTTACCTGCCCTGTACTTTTCGATAACATACTTGCCGTCCTTGCCCTTTGTACCGGATTTTGGTGTAAATCCTGTTGAGGCGATCGACAGCGGAACATCCATACTCTTATCTGTACCGTTAGTAAATACTACACGGTCAAATTCTGATACGTCGACATCATATTTATAAGTCTTGATACCTGCTGACGTACTTCCCTCGGCAGGAGTAACACCCGGCCAATCTTTGGCCTGTTTCTTGCCGTCGGAGCTGTAGAGATAGTAGTAAACCTTGCTCCAGTTGAGGCTGTCTCTATAGTAGATAGTAACCTTCGGCACGATCTCGTCGTCCGGCGAGGTAGCCGGCTGAGTCTCTGTCGGTTTTTGGGTTACTGTCTCGGTAACTGTTTGTGTAGGCTGTTGGGTTTCTGTCGGCTTTACCGTATCGCTGGGAGTGGTTATTCCCTCATCAGGCATAACGTCGAGCTTGGCGATAACCTTCTGTACAAGGGTCGCGTCCTTGACGTTGATAAAGCTGTCAAGATTTACGTCGGCGAGCTTCTCCTGCATCGGGTCGAATTTTCGCATTTTAGCGACATACTCCTGGATAACGGTTGCATCCTTGACGTTCACATTGCCGTCACGGTTAACGTCGCCGTTATTATACTGCTTGACTGTATAGGCGCCAACCGTAAACGTAGCCGTAAAAAGCGCTATAGAAATGATTAATGTTATTATTCTTTTCACGTTTTACTCCTCCTAAATCCATATACAATAAATTATACACCAAAACAATATAAATATCAATACAAAAGCGGTAAACAAAAACAAGTTTGTCCACCGCTTCTATCTTGTATTTTCTACCGTGAGCCTTACTGCCGCTTTCAGCCTGTCGAGATATGTAGTATTCGGCGGAAAAGAGCGTATCTCCAGCTTTTTTGGTTTTGTATTGCTGGCGCCCTGAACCGTATGCATACGCATATTTATGTCTTGTTCCTTAACAAGCTGAAAAAGCTCCGCGATTGTCTTGCTGTTTTCGATAGCCTCGATCAGCTCGCTTTTGTTCATTTTCTCAGCCAAGCGCCGCACCCCCTCATTTTGTACTGAAAAATGCGAATATAATACATTATACTTTATTTTTTCATTTTTAGCAATATCTTATTTACTTATTTTGTAATTTATGATAAGATTCAGTAGGTGATAAATATGAAAAAAACAATAATACTTATACTCAGTCTGGCAGTTTTTCTGACTTTCTTCGGATGCTCGGCTGATAACAACACAACAGAAACTACAAACGTTCCGCAGACAACATCCGCTGTCTCAACCTCTGAAAAAAAGGTTAAAAAGGAGCTCAAGGGCATTGACGTATCCTCATACAGCGGTGATATCGACTGGAAGGCTGTAAAGAAATCCGGCGTACAGTTCGCTATGATACGTATCGGAGGAAGAGGATTTGCCCAGTCAGGCGCTTTATACGCCGACAAAAAGGCTGCTTACAATATAGTAAACGCCCAAAAAAACGGCATTAAGACAGGCGTATACTTTTTCAGTCAGGCTATGAACGAATACGAAGCCGGCGAGGAAGCCGACTTTGTACTAAAGCAACTCGGCAACACAAAGCTCGACTTGCCAATAGCGTATGATATCGAAAAGCTCGACGAAACAATGACCAGAATAGCCAACCTAAGCCGTAAAGACGCAGTTAAGAACTCCGGGGTGTTTAGCGAAAAGCTCAAGAAAGCCGGTTATGACACCGTTGTATATATAAAAAAGGGAAAGTTTATGAATGCGGAGGACTACAGCCCCCGGGAAGTATGGTTCGCGGACTATACCGAACCGTATGACAACCCCTACTATATGCTGCAATATTCAAAAGAAGGAAAAGTCGACGGAATAAGCGGAACGGTTGACCTAGATATAATGTATACAGAATAAAATAACCGATTGCTGTGTACAAACTAAACATAGGTTATTAAAATTTGATTTATTAAATGTAAATAATGCCTATTTTTACCTAAAAGGTTGCATTTTTGTAACTTTATTGTTATAATGGTTACAATATTTGTTACAAAAATGTTACGAATTATTTGGTAAGGTGTTATTTATGAAAACAAAATTCATCAGTCTGGACGGTTTCAACGAGATTGAAACCGTGACAAGCAAAAAACGACTGAACAAAAATTCACACAAGAGTTTTTCTAAGTTCGTAAAAATAAGCCGTGAGCTTATTTCGGACGCCGCCGCACAGCGTAAGGAGAACAAAGCCAAGAAAAAAGCCGCTAAGCCGAGCAGAGTTGAGCTTCATTATATGAACCAGCGCAAGCAGGGATCCGAAAAGCTCTCGACCTCGGCAATCGCCGTATCAAAGGCGCACAAGGCGCGCAACCGGGTTCTCCGCCGGAAAGGACAGAAGCCCGCTCTGCTGAAGAGCAAGGCTTTACTCGGTCTGGCAGCATCGTTTACGGCGGTAATGTTATGCGTACTCGCATCGGCGGGAACAATGTCTCTAACCGCTCAGGCGGGCGAAGAAGGCGTAATCAAAAAGAATATGCCGAAGTCCACAAACACAATCAAGGTCAACGACACCCAGCTCTCCAAGACAGTACACACCGAGCTGTCGCAGTCAATGAGCGACGGCGACATACTGACCGACGGATACGGACTTTACATCGACAAGCAGCTCGCCGGCGTATCGCTGGACAAGGAAGCTTTACAGTCTGAGCTCCGGAAGTTGCTCGACGAACACAAGGCAAAATACGACTCTACCACCACCGACGAGTTCAACAACGAGGTAGAAATCGTATACGGAGCATACAAGAGTATGTATGTTGCCGACAGTGCCGATATTGTCGCTAACAACAAATCCAAATTCAGCATTAACCTTTACACCGACTACATAACAACCGGCAAGGTGGATTATGACGTCGAGGTAAAATACGACGACGATAAGTATGAGGATTACTCCAAGGTTACTCAAAAGGGCAAGGAAGGCGTTGTAAGATATATCTACCGCCTCACCTACACCGACGGCGTTCAGACCGATACAGTCCTCACCAAAGAAGAAACCATTAAAAAGCCTGTCAACAAAATCGTTGTTGAGGGTACAAAGGAAAGACCGGTTGAGGTCGAGGAGGACGACAGCGCCGATGATGATTCTTCATCATACTCAAGTGATGAAGGAAGCGGCGCTTCCTCAGGCAGCTTCGGATGGCCTCTCCCCTACACAAGCAATATTACATCCGGCTACGGCGGACGCTGGGGACGCTTCCACAGCGGTATCGACATCGCCTCCGGCGGAGTAAGCGGACAGAGCATTGTGGCTGCTGACGGCGGCACTGTGGAATGGGCAGGATACGACAGCTCAGGCTACGGCAACTACGTAATCATCAACCACAATAACGGCTACAAAACCCTTTACGGACACTGCTCGGCTCTCTACGTAAGCTCAGGCCAGAGCGTAAGCAAGGGACAGTCAATCGCCGCGGTAGGCTCCACAGGAGACTCCACCGGTCCTCACCTTCACTTTGAGATCAGAACCTCAGGAGGAGAGAGACTTAATCCGGCAAACTTCTTTTAATTCTATCAATACAGCAAGCGGCAGGTTACAATTTAACCTGCCGCTTTTTCTCTTAATTCTTATGAAAACATATACTGGGCTGTGTCTACTATCTGTCCGATAGTGCGCATAGCCTTGTTTGCTTTTTTACGGGTCTTTGGATTTTTGTCAATCATCGTCTTGCCCGCCGCGCCCAGCGCTACTCCCGCTATCATTCCTCCGATAACGCCTTTCGCCATACTCATTATTGAATTTTTTGTCACAAAATCACCTCCAACCTTGTCAATTATATTATTTCCTGTTAGAATATGAATAGAGGTGATAAGTTTTGGCAACATTAAATATTGTAATGGTTGAACCCGAAATCCCGGCAAATACCGGCAACGTAGCGCGCACCTGCGCGGCTACAGGAGCGAGACTTCATCTTGTTAAGCCACTGGGTTTTTCTGTTGACGATAAGCATTTAAAAAGAGCCGGTCTCGATTACTGGAGCCTGCTCGACATTACATATTATGAGAATCTGGACGATTTTTTCGCAAAAACCGCGGGAGGTAAATATTTCTATTTCACCACCAAAGCACTCAACCGCCACACCGACGCCGAATATCCCGACGACTGCTATCTTGTTTTCGGCAAAGAGACAAGAGGTCTGCCGGAAAGCTTGCTGATTGAAAACAAAGAAAATTGCGTAAGGATACCGATGATAAGGGACGCGAGGAGCCTTAACCTATCTAACTCCGTAGCAATCGCGGCATACGAGGTACTCCGGCAATGGGATTATCCCGAACTGCTGACTCACGGACAACTGCACAGACACAAATGGTAAACAAAACGGGCTGTCATAAGACAGCCCGTTCAGCATTTATTTTTTCAGCTGATAGCTCTTTTCGTTTTCGGTGAGTTTGTAACCCATTGATTCAAACTCGCTTATAGCCTTTTGTTTGTCGAATGCTGTTGACTTGGGGATATAGACAAATACCGGAACATTGTTCGGATTCATTTGATAATAAGACTTGAGTCTGGTAAAGATAGTCTCCACCTTTGTGATAGTCTCGGAGCCTGTCCACGGCGAATATGAGCCGTAAGGATGGTCAAAGCTGAGGTGTGCCCATGTCTTGTCGCTGAGGATAAACACCCTGCCGTCAACACTGTCTTTGAAAGTGTCTAGGTCGGATATAATCGTATTATACTCCGACTTCTTTTGGGATGAGGTGTTGATACCCTTTCCGGGTCCCTTATCAAGCTTTTCGGTCAGTGTGTTTAAGTTGCCGCCCTCCCAGAAGCAATGGTTGGACTTTGCGGTAAGCTGGCAGAAGGTCTGCATCGAAATTATCATAATCGTGATTACGATAGCGCCATACTTGAGAGCCTTTGCGTAATCAAGCTCATCGTCACGTTCTCTGAGCTCACGGATAAGCTGTGAAAGGAATACAAAGCTCGCAACATTAGCGGTAGCAATTGTCGCCGAGATAATGTAGAAATACTGGTTGGAGTTCATATTCACTATAATCGAATACAGGATTCCGAAGCAGAACAGAGTCATAAACAGTTCCTTGGGCTTTTTGTCAATGAGCACATAGGATGTGATTCCGACAAAAATCATCGGGAACATTATGGAGTTGAAGCTCGATACCGTAAGCGTCGGAAGTGTGAGCACCAGAGTGAAAATCATCACGAACGACGAGAAGATAAGATAAACCGAGCGGTGAACCTTGCGCTTCTTGTCTAAAATCATAACAGCGAGCATCACAAGGTAGGACAGCGCGCCCCAGTAGAACTGCGGATGGAAGTTATAGATCGAGGTGAAATACTTGAAGAATCTGTCGATTACTGAGCCCTGTACGTGCTCAGGATCGTCAAGCATCTTCGGAAGCGCCGTGAATACGTCCGTGATGCTCTCTCTGCTGAGGATAAGCGCCATAAACAACACTGCCAGGATAGCAGCTCCCACGGTAAACCACAGGAAGGTTTTCAGCGCGAACACTTCGGTCTTTACGGCGAGATCCTTCTCGCTGTTTTTAAGAATCATATGAATTACAACACAGATGATATACGCAAGATACGCCACGAGCAGATACGGGTTGCACAGTACCGCTCCGGCAAAGCAAAGTCCCGATACAATAATAGGAGCCTTGTGCTCGTAATTAGCAGTAGCAAGGAGTACGCCCGCAAGTACAACGAGGTCGATACCCATTGTATTGTAGCTGTAGGCCATAATATCGAAAGGTGTAAAGATGAAGAACAGAAGCGCGCCGAACATAGTAATATATCCGTACTTGCGCAGTCTCCTGAATATAACGACAGTAACTCCGGCGTGCAGAATCACGTAATAGATTCTCGCCGCGAGGACTACGCCCTCCATAGAGCCGGCGATAGTTCTGTATACCCACATAAACGGCATAAGGAGTACGCCCGACATCTGTGAAAGGTTCCATTCGTCCCTGAACAGCGCGTCGCCCTGAAGGAATCTCTGCGGTAATGTCAGGTAGAAGCACTCGTCGCTTCCGCCGAAGCCGTAGAAGCACTTCCAGATAGCGAAGATGATTCCCGCGCCGAGGAGAACAAAGAATGTGATATCAAGCCATTTTGCCTTATCGTCACGCGCTCTCTGCTTCTTGATAAACTTGACGATACTGTAGTAAGCGTTAACCACAGCGTTCGCAAGGTAGTTTACAACCAGCGATAAAAGCATCGAAAGTACAAATACAATCGGTACACACAACAGGTAGAACGGCAGTCTGTCCTGCATATTCGGAACATATTTGTTAAGATAATCATAATAGATTATCCTGTCGAAGATATAGGACAGCAGATAGGTTCCGAGCGCCAGGTCGGATACCTTCCATAGGAACAATTTGAATCCCGGCTTCAGACCGTCGGTCTTAATCCTGCTTATAAGCACAAACAGAATGGTAGTGAGGATATAGGTCTCAAAACCACCCCATGTCATATATACGCCGGACTTGAACGGACCGCCGAAGCTGCGGTAATAGTTATAGGAACCGAAGAAGAACAGTCCGATAACGAACGTAAGGATAAGGGTCTTTGTCCTTGCCTTGATACCGTATTCGCGGATATAAGCGCCGGTAAAGTAGTACGCGAACGGATAGAGCATTGTCCAGTAGCCCGGAATAATCTTGAAGAAATCATCGGAGCTCTTGGGATCGTTCCACCACGAAAGCGGATTAAGCACATAGGTGTTGAACAATGTCGGCAGAATCGCCACAACCACAAAGCTTAGCACCAGAATCTGCTTGCGTCTCTGGGTTTTAAGCCCGTTATACGCCAGGTTAAGGAACGGCGCAATCAGGAACAAGCCGATGTACATCTCAATATACCAGGAATATGTTGCTCCCTGGAAGTTGAGCGTGTCTGTCAGAAGCTTGGCCAGGTCAAACTGATCATGCAGGTAAGTCGCCTTAAATATCATACAGGCGATTGTAGCCAGCACAAATACTATAACGGTTTTTCTTATACCCTTATAGTAGGTTTTGCTTAGCTCTTTTTTGCACATCAGATAACCGGTGAGCATCATAAACAGCGGCACGCAGGTCGAGAACAATGTACGCATCTGTACCATAATATACATCGGTACGCCCACTACATTCTCGCTGTAAAAGCCGTTGTAGAGGAAAAAGTGAACTGAATTTACCAGAAATACAGCTACGATTCGCAGAATATCAAGCGATGAATTCCTGGATTCAAGCTTTTTCACATCCATCAATGTATCACTCTCTTTCTTTATAGAATTACATACAAATTTATTGTACCATATTCTTATACTGTTTTCAACAAAAACTTTTATTTGCTGTTTTATTCCAAAATAACGATTATTTATTGACAAAAATTACAAACGCCTATTGATAATAACTAAGTTTTAATGTATAATTATTATGTGTATAATACTAAATCAACAAAGAAAGGACGTAACACTATGAAACTAAACAAGGTTACTGTTGACGACATTAACGTAAAGGGCAAAAAGGTACTCGTAAGAGTTGACTTTAACGTTCCTCTTAAGGACGGAGTTATCACTAACGACAACCGTATCACAGCCGCTTTACCGACAATCAAAAAGCTTATCGCTGACGGCGGCAAGGTTATCCTCTGCTCTCACCTCGGTAAGCCTAAGAACGGCCCGGAGGAGAAGTTCTCTCTCGCTCCCGTAGCTGTAAGACTCTCAGAGCTTCTCGGTCAGGACGTAGTATTCGCCAATGACGACGAGGTTGTCGGCGAGAATGCCAAGGCTGCTGTTGCCGCTATGAAGGACGGCGACGTTGTACTCCTCCAGAATACACGTTTCAGAAAAGAAGAGACAAAGAACCTCGAACCATTCGCAGGGGAGCTCGCTTCTCTCGCCGAGGTATTCGTAATGGACGCTTTCGGCTCGGCTCACCGCGCTCACTGCTCAACCGCCGGCGTTACAAATCATATCAAGGACACTGCTGTCGGATATCTTATGCAGAAGGAAATCGACTATCTCGGCAATGCCGTAGAGAATCCGGTAAGACCATTCGTCGCTATTCTCGGCGGCGCCAAGGTTGCGGACAAGCTCAACGTTATCTCCAACCTTCTCGAAAAGTGCGACACCCTCATCATCGGCGGCGGTATGGCTTACACATTCCTCAAGGCTCAGGGCTTAGAGGTTGGTAAGTCCCTCGTTGACGATACAAAGCTCGACTATTGTAAGGAAATGATGGACAAAGCCGAAAAGCTCGGCAAAAAGCTCCTCCTCCCAATTGATACAACAATCGCCGCTGACTTCCCTGATCCGATTGACGGTCCTATCGACGTCGAGGTTGTTGACGCCGACAAGATCCCCGCGGATATGGAAGGTCTTGATATTGGCACAAAGACACAGGCTCTCTTTGCCGACGCTGTTAAGTCCGCCAAGACAGTTGTATGGAACGGACCTATGGGCGTATTTGAGAACCCGACTCTCGCAGCCGGAACTATCGCTGTAGCCAAGGCTCTTGCCGAGACAGACGCCACCACAATCATCGGCGGCGGCGACAGCGCGGCAGCAGTAATCCAGCTTGGATTTGCCGACAAGATGAGCCACATCTCAACAGGCGGCGGCGCTTCTCTCGAGTATCTTGAGGGCAAGGTTCTTCCCGGAATCGACGTAATCGCTGATAAGGCTTAATAATCCGCCATCGGATAAAATTTATAAAACTGAAATACAGCGGAGAGCCGGGAGTTTTGCTCTCGTCTCCGCTTTTTTCAAACAAGAAAGGACATTACTATGAATAAAGCTAAAAGAGCCGCTGTTATCGCGGGTAACTGGAAGATGAACAAAACTCCGTCAGAGGCAAAAGCGCTTCTCACAGAGATTATCCCCGTAGCCAAGGACGCCGGATGCGAGGTTATCGCTTGCGTTCCATATGTTGACCTTGCCGTTGCTATCGAGACTGTTAAGGGCACAAACGTAAAAATCGGCGCTGAGAACTGCCACTGGGCAGAGAGCGGCGCTTTCACAGGCGAGATTTCGACAGGAATGCTAAAGGAAATCGGCGTTGAATATGTTGTAATAGGTCACAGCGAGAGACGTCAGTACTTCGGCGAGACAGACGAAACTGTAAACAAGAGAACGAAGGCCGCTCTCGCAGCTGGTCTTAAGCCAATCGTATGCGTAGGCGAACTGCTTTGGGAGCGTGAGTGCGATATCACCGAAGAAGTTATTGCACGCCAGATCAAGCTTGACCTTTACGACGTATCCGCCGAGGACGCAAAAAAGACTATCATCGCTTACGAGCCTGTATGGGCTATCGGCACTGGCAAGACCGCTACATCCGACCAGGCGGAGGAAGTCTGCGCCTTCATCAGAAAAGAACTCGCCAAGAAGTATGACGAAGAGACTGCCCAGGCTATCACAATCCAGTACGGCGGTTCGATGAACGACGCCAACGCCGCCGAGCTTCTCTCAAAGGAGAACGTAGACGGCGGACTTATCGGCGGAGCCTCACTCGTAGCCGCTAAGTTCGGAGCAATCATCGACGCTGCTACTAAAGGATAATAACGCAAAAATCGCCCCTTAAAAAGGGGATACAATAAGGAATGATTTATTATGAAAAAGCCTTTATTATTAACTATACTTGACGGTTTCGGAATCGCTCCCCCGGAGGGTAACGCGATTTTTGCCGCCAAGACACCTAATATCGACAGGCTCTTTAAGAACAATCCGCTTACACAAATCGGCGCTTCCGGACTTGACGTTGGTCTGCCGGACGGCCAGATGGGAAACAGCGAGGTCGGACATACAAATATCGGCGCAGGCCGTATTGTGTACCAGGAGCTTACGAGAATTACAAAAACTATTGAGGACGGCAAGCTCGGCGAGAACGAGGCTATCGTTAACGCTATGGATAAGGCGCTCGAAAACGGCACAAGCCTCCACCTTATGGGACTTATGTCTCCCGGCGGGGTTCACAGCCATATGGAGCATTTGTATGGCATACTCAGACTCGCCAAAGAAAAAGGACTCGAGAAAGTATATGTTCACGCATTTCTTGACGGTCGTGACGTTCCGCCCTCATCCGCCAAGGAATATGTCGCTCAGTGCGTAGACAAGATGAAGGAAATCGGCGTCGGCAAGATCGCCACTGTCGAGGGTCGCTACTACGCTATGGACAGAGATAACCGCTGGGAGCGTGTACAAAAGGCCTACAGCGCTCTTGTGTATGGCAAGGGCGTCGAGGCTGACTGCCCTGTCGAGGCAATTCAGCAGAGCTATGACAACGGAGTAACCGACGAATTCGTTATTCCGATTGTTGTAAAGGACGGCGACACTATCAAAGCTAATGACAGTGTTATCTTCTTCAACTTCCGTCCCGACAGAGCGCGTGAGATTACAAGAACACTTGTTGATCCTGACTTTGACGGATTCGAGAGAGAAAACGGTTTCTTCCCTCTCACCTATGTATGTATGACTCAGTACGACGCGACTATGCCGAATGTCGATATCGCGTTCAAGCCTCAGAGCCTTAAGAACACAATGGGCGAATACATCTCAAGCCTAGGTATGAATCAGCTCAGAATCGCCGAGACAGAAAAATACGCCCACGTAACCTTCTTCTTCAACGGCGGCGTTGAGAAGCAGTACGAGGGCGAGGACAGAATCCTCGTCAAGTCTCCTGCTGTAGCGACATACGACCTTCAGCCCGAAATGAGCGCATACGAGGTTACGGACAAGCTTGTTCCGGCTATCAAAGAGGGCAAGTACGACGTGATTATCCTCAACTTTGCCAACTGCGATATGGTAGGACACACGGGAGTGTTTGAGGCTGCTGTAAAAGCGGTTGAGGCAGTCGACACCTGCGTAGGCAAGGTGACAGACGCTGTAGCCGAGATGGGCGGAGTGGCTATCATCACAGCCGACCATGGTAACGCCGACAAGATGATTGACGACGACGGCGAGCCGTTCACAGCTCATACCACAAATCCGGTTCCCTTCTGTGTAATCGGCTATGAATGTAAGCTTCGCGAAGGCGGCGTACTCGCCGACATAGCCCCGACAATGCTGAAGATTATGGGACTTGACCAGCCCGCCGAAATGACAGGAAAGAGCATTATTGTTTAAGTATAAACTTAAACGAAAGGCTAAAAGATACACCCGACCGAATCGGTCGGGTGTTTTATATTGCCTATTGTATTATGATTCCTTCTCCATTATAGAGAACGAGCCTGAGCTGCTTACCTTTGAGCCGTCGGCGAAGGTGATTGTATAGGTAACTTTGTTCTCGCCCTTCTTAGCTCCGAAGCCTAAGCACTTAATATTGCCGTTTTCGTCAACCTTAAGCGCGTCCTCCGGGCCTGCGGTTATGGTGATTTTATACTCTCTTTCGGCGAATTTCTTTGTAGTACATTCGCCGTTGATATACTTTCTGGCCACTATTGATTTAAGATCAACCGTCTCGCCGGGATGGATAAAGAACTCATAGAACAGTCCGTCGTTATCCTGAGCCATATTGGCCTCTACGACCTCGCTGTCCTTTACCTTTTTGACTGTCAGCATAAATGTGCCGACCTTTCTGGTCTTAGTCTTTGAGCGCTTTTCGTAGACGGCAACCTTAGTTTTTCCGTTTTTCAGCGAATAAAGCTCGACGCGCTTGGGCTTACCTGCGGATTTTTTAAGTTTTTTCGCCGCGGCGATTTTCTTGTTCTGAATCTTGACGGTGTAAGTCGCGTCAGTATGGTAGTACTTGACAGCGTCGGCAATATCAATCTTACCGCCCTCTTCGAAGCTGTATGATTTAATATGCTTGTTATATTTTAGCGTTTGCTTTTTTGATTTCAGCGAAGACTTAAAGTCGCCGACTGTTACAACGAACTTGCCGTAAACCTTGCCGTCGATAGAAGCCTGAACGGCAGTCTTACCCTTTTTAAGACCGACAAATGTATAGTCGCACTTGCCGTCGTAAGTATAAGTCTGCTTATACTTTAGAATCTTTTTGTTGTACTTTAGCTTATAGTTCTTGTTATAAGGATTCTTTACGGTAATAACGGCCGTAGACTTTACGTTGATCTTAACGTTCTTCATAGCGATTTTCTTGGCGGCAGTTACGGTGATTTCGTAGCTCTTTACAACGGAGCCGTCCTTTGTGTCCGTAACGGTAATCTTCGGCTTAGCCTTAGATGTAGGCTTCTGCGATTTTACCATAAGCCAATAATTCGCGCCCTCGTTATTAGCGTCGACCTTGATGTATCCGCCGTCGTTGTTTGTAACGCTGCACTTGTAGTTCGCGCTCTCAGCCTTGGCAAAGGTCAGGTTTAGATCCTTGTACTGCATAAGTGATTTTGAAATTACAGTCTCAGCGTTAGCCGGGAACATAAATACACTTACTGAAATTGCCAATGTGATAATAATCGAAACTAATCTTTTCATTTCATTCACCTCAAGAGAATAATATCATTTTAAAGGTAAGAAATCAATACCTTTCATTATAGTAGTGTCTTGTAACGAGAAAAAAGTTTCAAAATATTTTAAGAATTTTTTAAATTTTTTTGTGTGATAGGAGTCAGTTAAGTTAAAAGCTATTTTAGGTTGCCGATTTGTATATTTATACATTTTTTGAGTTATCTCTTATCACAAGAAAGGCGTGCCTGTGGCACGCTTTTCGCTACTCATCGCACGTTTCTGCGCAGCAGAAAACTGTGCGGAGAATACAAATTGTTTTTTGCTCTATAGGAACAAGTAAATATGAATAACTAATTCAGGAATTATCACTGAAAAATTATTCAAGTTTTGAGCAGTTTCCTATAGAGTCAAGAAAGGCGTGCCTGTAGCACGCTTTTCGCTACTCATCGCACGTTTCTGCGCAGCAGAAAACTGTGCGGAGAATACAAATTGTTTTTTGCTCTATAGGAACAAGTAAATATGAATGACTAATTTAGAAATTATTCACTAAAAAATTATTCAAGTTTTGAGCAGTTTCCATAGAGCAAAAACAAAGGAGCCGCATAAGCGGCTCCCTAAAGAACTATTAAACTAACTCGATGATTGCCATCTCGGCTGCGTCGCCGCGACGAGGACCGATCTTGGTTATGCGTGTGTAACCGCCGTTTCTGTCCTTATACTTAGGTCCAATCTCGTCGAAGAGCTTCTTTGTTACGTCCTCTTTTGTAACGAATTTCATAACAAGACGCTTGTTGGCGAGTGTGTTTGTCTTTGATATAGTAATCATCTTCTCTGCCATTGAGCTAACCTCTTTGGCGCGAGTAACAGTTGTCTCGATTTTACCTTTCTCAAGAAGGAAAGTAACCATAGCGCGGAGCATTGCTGTTCTCTGGGCAGTGGTTCTTCCAAGCTTTCTTGTACCTGGCATTGATATTCACTCCTTTTTTTAAGTTATTTTAAAAGGATTATTCGTCTTCCTTCTTAAGACCGAAGCCGAGGCTTTCGAGCTTGAACTCAACTTCCTCAAGTGACTTGCGACCAAGGTTACGAACTTTCATCATATCCTCTGTTGTTTTGTTAATAAGGTCCTCAACTGTGTTGATACCTGCTCTCTTAAGGCAGTTAAACGAACGAACTGAGAGGTCGAGCTCCTCGATAGTCATTTCGAGGACTTTCTCCTTGCCCTTCTCGTCCTTTTCTACCATAATCTCACTGTTTGTAACGCTGTCGGACAGGTTTACAAATAGGTTAAGGTGCTCGCAGAGTACCTTTGCGGCAAGAGATACCGCCTCCTGAGCGTTGATAACACCGTTGGTCCAAACGTCAAGAGTGAGCTTATCGTAGTCGGTAATCTGACCGACACGGGTATTCTCTACAGTATAGTTAACCTTTAAAACAGGTGTGTAAATTGAATCTATCGGCAGAACACCGATTACGTTGTTGCCGGCGAGCATCTTATTGCGCTCTCCGGGAACGTAGCCTCTGCCTCTATCGAGAGTAATCTCAATATTGAGCTTTGCGCCCTCGGCTAAGGTCGCGATATGAAGCTCCGGATTGAGGATTTCTACCTCGGCGTCGTGCTTGATATCAGCGGCTGTCACGTTGCACGGACCCTCGGCGGCAATTTCTACCACCTTGGGAGCTGTGTCGATGAGCTTTGGAACGAGACTCTTGATATTAAGAGCAATCTCGGTAACGTCTTCCTTGACGCCCGGGATAGTTGAGAACTCGTGAAGAACGCCGTCAATCTTGATTGATGTAACGGCACAGCCCTCTAAAGACGAGAGGAGCACTCTTCTCAAGCTATTGCCCAATGTATTGCCAAAACCACGCTCCAGAGGTTCTACGACAAATCTGCCGTATCTTCCGTCGTCGGTAAGTTCTTCTGTTTCAATTCTTGGTTTTTCAATCTCTATCATTAGCGAATCCTCCTTATCAGGCAGCCGTCAGGCTGTCATTTTGTAATCTGCCTTCAATAAATCTGTGTTGATTACTTGGAGTACAACTCGACAATGAGATGTTCCTCTACAGGGAAGTCGATATCCTCTCTCTCAGGCTCCGCGATAACCTTGCCGCCGAGCTTGTTCTGAGATTTCTCGAGCCACTTTGGAGCAGTGGTGTTGTTATTCTCAGCGATAGCCTTGAATCTCGTAGTAGAAACCGAGCTCTCCTTTACCTCGATAACGTCGCCTACCTTAACGAGATAAGAAGGAATGTTGACCTTCTTGCCGTTAACGGTGAAGTGAGCATGGTTAACGAGCTGACGAGCTTCTCTTCTTGTGGAAGCGAGTCCGAGTCTGAATACTACGTTGTCGAGTCTGTGCTCAATAAGAGTAAGAAGAACCGAACCGGTCTTACCCTGAGCCTTCTCCGCCTTCTCGTAGTAAGCGCGGAACTGCTTTTCCATTATACCGTAAATGAACTTAACCTTCTGCTTCTCTGTAAGCTGGAGGCTGTATTCACTTTTCTTTCTTCTTGAGTTACCATTAGGATTTCTGAAAGAATTCTTGCCCGAATAACCCATAACTGCAGGAGAAATACCGAGAGCTCTGCAGCGTTTAGCGATAGGCTGTCTGTTCTTAGCCATAGTTTATTTCCTCCTTTATATACTATACGCGTCTTCTCTTAGGAGGACGGCATCCGTTATGAGGAATCGGAGTTACGTCCTTGATCATTGTAACTTCGAGACCTGCTGACTGCAGTGCGCGGATAGCTGCCTCACGACCCTGACCGGGGCCTTTTACATATACTTCTACGCTCTTCATACCGTAGTCGATAGCAGTCTTGGCTGCTGTCTCGGCGGCTGACTGAGCTGCGAAGGGAGTAGACTTACGTGAACCGCGGAAACCAAGTTCACCGGCTGATGCCCATGATACAGCGTTTCCGTTTGTATCGGAAATTGTAACGATTGTGTTATTGAATGTAGACTGGATATGAGCGCTGCCCTTTTCGATATGCTTTTTCTCGCGGCGGCGGCGTACAGTCTTTTTACCCTTAGGTGCTGCCATATCTAATCTCCTCCTTACTTCTTCTTATTAGCCATTGTCTTACGCGGGCCCTTACGTGTACGAGCGTTTGTCTTAGAACGCTGACCTCTTACGGGGAGACCCTTTCTGTGACGAACGCCACGGTAACAACCAATTTCAATAAGTCTTTTAATGTCAAAAGCGATATCACGGCGTAAATCTCTGACACGAGTGTCAGGGTTAACGCCTGTTGCAGCAATAATGTCTGTAGCGGTTTTACGTCCGATACCGTAGATATATGTGAGTCCGATTTCAACTCTCTTGTCTCTCGGTAAGTCAACACCTGCTATACGAGCCATTTAGTTGCACCTCCATATAAATTTCATAGTTTAGGCCGGTGGCCTTGTCATTCCTTTAAGTAGATTAGTGGATTAACCCTGACGCTGCTTATGCTTAGGGTTTTCGCAGATTACGAGAATCTTGCCTTTTCTTTTAATGATTTTGCACTTTTCGCACATTTTCTTTACAGAAGGTCTGACTTTCACTTGTAATCATTCCTTTCGAAAAAATCAGTTTTCTAATTTACTTGGTTCTCCAAGTTATTCTTCCTCTTGTGAGGTCGTACGGTGACATTTCTACAGTCACCTTATCTCCGGGAAGTATGCGGATGTAGTTCATACGCAGCTTGCCCGAGATGACAGCTAATATTACATGGCCGTTGGGAAGCTCCACCTTCAACTGAGCGTTGGGAAGCGCCTCAACAACTTTGCCCTCTACTTCGAGAACATCCTGTTTTGACATAACTAATCCTCCTGATTGCCGAATTCTTTCAGCATTTTTCTCAATTGTTTGTTAGTTGCGGGCAGTGACAGAATTGCATTTGTAGCTGCGAGATGTTTTAGATTCTTAAGCTTAGGTTTTTCGACTTTACGGTCTCTGCCGTTTGCGATATAAGCCAATGAATCTTTTACATCAAGTACAACAAAAAACTCGTCCTTATCGCGTCCTGCCCTCGATTTTACTACGCTGCCTTTAACGATATCCATAGCTTAACCCGGAACCGTTAAAATTACCGGACCGTCGGGGGTAATCGCGATTGAGTTCTCATAGTGAGCGGCGAGCTTGCCGTCTACCGTAACGGTAGTCCACTCGTCCTCGAGAACCTCAACCTCATAACTTCCCTCACAAATCATCGGTTCTATAGCGATTGTCATACCAGGGAGAAGTCGCGCTCCTCGTCCGGCTCTGCCGAAATTCGGAACACTTGGGTCTTCATGTAACTTCGCGCCTACGCCGTGGCCGACAAAGTCTCGTACCACCGAGTAACCGCGAGCTTCGGCATACGTCTGAACCGCGTTGCCTATATCGCCGATGCGATTGTTGGCAAGCGCTGCCTCTATTCCCTTTTCGAGGCTGATTCTTGTGGCGTCCATCAAATCCTGAGCCTTTTCGCTAACCTTGCCGCAGGCAAAGGTATAAGCGTTGTCGCCGTGGAAGCCGTTGTAGAAAGCGCCTACGTCAACGGATACGATGTCGCCTTCCTTAAGAATCTGTTCTTTGCTTGGTATGCCATGGATAACCACATTGTTCAAGGAAATACACGCGCTCGCCGGGAATCCGCCGTAACCGAGAAACGAAGGCTTAGCGCCTTGTTTCTCGATGTATTCACGGACTTTTCGGTCAATCTCGAAGGTAGAAACTCCGGGCTTGACATATTCGCCGGCAACGCACAGCGCGTTAGCAGAAATTCTGCACGCGTCCTTCATAATGGATATTTCCCGTGCTGTCCTGACGTTGATCATATTAAACTCCGATGGCGCTGAATACTGCCTCTGTAGTAGCGGCAACAGTGTCTTTGCCCTCGACAACAACGAGCTTGCCCTGTTTCTCGTAGTACTTTACAAGGGGCTCTGTCTCTTTGTGATAGATGTCGAGTCGGTTCTTAATAGTGTCAATTTGGTCATCCTTGCGCTGAACAAGGGCGCCGTTACAATCGTCGCAAACCCCGTCCTTCTTAGGCTTTAAGCTTTCGATGTGATAAGGTCTGCCGCAATTTTCACAAACGCGGCGTCCGGACAGTCTGTTAACGATGACTTCGTCTGCAACCTCGATGTCGATTACGCAGTTGATGTCAGCGCCCATCTCGTCCAGAGCCTCGGCCTGAGGAATAGTTCTTGGGAAACCGTCAAGAATATAACCGTTCTTGCAGTCATCCTCCTGAAGTCTGTCACGAACAATGCCGATAACAACTTCGTCCGGAACAAGCTGTCCGGCGTCCATAAAGGACTTAGCCTTCAAGCCCATCTCAGTGCCGTTTTTCAGCGCTTCACGGATAATGTTACCCGTAGAAATAGTAGGGATATTAAGCTTCTCACAGAGCACGGCAGCCTGTGTGCCTTTACCTGCTCCGGGAGCACCTAACATAATAATGTTCATATTGTATCCTTTCTTAGTCAAGGAAGCCCTTGTAATGACGCATCATCATCTGAGATTCCATCTGCTTGGATGTCTCAAGAGCAACACCTACGATAATGATGATAGATGTACCACCCATTGACATACCGCCCATTCCTGTTACAGCTGAATAAACGAGTGGGAACTCAGCGATAAACGCGAGGAACAAACAACCGATAAGTGTAATTCTGGAGAGAATCTTGCGGATAAAGTCGGCAGTCGGCGCGCCGGGACGAATACCCGGGATAGTACCATTGTTCTGCTTGAGGTTGTTAGCCATCTCAACAGGATTATACTGGATTGTTGTGTAGAAATAACCGAACATTATAATCAAAACAAAGTACATAAGCATATACAGCCAACCTGTTGTGTTGAAGGCGTCGAAGAAGCTCTTCCAGAAGCCTTCTGTCGGGTTGAAGCCAAATGCCTGGATTGTACTTGGAATTGAAAGAATTGAAGAAGCGAAGATGATCGGGAGTACGCCGCCGAGCGCAACCTTGATCGGAAGGTGGCTGGACTGACCGCCGTACATCTTTCTTCCTACAACACGCTTAGCGTATTGGATTGGGATTCTTCTCTCGCTGTCCTGCATAAATGTAATTACCCAAACAACTACGAGGAAGATTACTACCCACAGCGGAACAAGGATGAAGTACTGTGAAAGTCCCTGGAGACCATACTGCCAGTACTGACCGAGTAAGCTGAGAGTGTAAGGCAGACGGGCTACGATTCCCGCGAAGAGGAGAATCGAGATACCGTTACCGATACCGTACTCGTTAACCTGCTCACCAAACCACATCATAATAGCTGTACCCGCTGTGAAAGCGAGAATGATTACGATTGCTGAATACCAAACGCCGAAGCCATCGTTATAAGTGGTTACACCCGAAGCCTTCAGGTACCACCAGTAAGCAAAGCCCTGTACAAGACCGAGACCTACAGTCACATAACGTGTGATAGTAGCGATCTTCTTACGGCCTGCTTCGCCCTCCTTGGACATTCTCTCAAGCGCGGGAATGGCCACAGTGAGGAGCTGCATAATAATCGAACTGTTGATGTACGGAGTAACACCCATAGCGAAGATTGTAGCGTTCGAGAACGCGCCTCCGGAGAGAGTGTTGAGATAAGCAAGAGCCGAGCTGCCCTCGTTAGCTCCGTTCATATTCATCAGTTCTGCCAGTCTTGTCATATCAAGAAACGGAACAGGGATAACCGAACCGATTCTGAAGAAAACGATAACAAGAATTGTGAAAAGAATCTTACGTCTTAAATCAGGGATTTTCCAGGCGTTGGAAATTGTTTTAAACAATTAGATCACCTCGGCCTTTCCGCCGGCAGCTTCAATAGCAGCTTTCGCTGACTGTGAGAACGCTGAAACCTTGACGTTTAATTTCTTCTCGATTTTGCCGTTGCCAAGTACCTTGACAGCGTCAAACGCATTTTTAACAATACCCGCCTCTCTGAGAGCGTCTATTGTAACATCAGCACCGTCCTCAAACTTGCGGTTGAGTTCGGAAAGGTTAACAGTAACAACTTTCTTGGCGAAAATGTTATTGAATCCTCTCTTTGGCAAACGGCGCTGGAGTGGCATCTGACCACCCTCAAAACCCGGTCTGATTGAACCGCCGGATCTTGACTTCTGACCTTTTTGACCTCTGCCGGAGGTTTTACCCCAACCGGAAGCATGGCCTCGACCTACTCTGTGAGCTTTCTTTCTTGAGCCCTCAGCAGGTGAAAGTTCATATAACTTCATTATTTTCGCACCTCCTTATGCTTCTGTAACCTCTACGAGGTGTCTGATTTTTGTAACCTTGCCCTGTGTGGCCTTGTTATCGGGCTGAGTAGTCTCGTCACCGATTTTTCTGAGGCCTAAAGCGTAGGCGGTTGCAATCTGATCCTTTTTAGAACCGATGAGGCTCTTTACAAGCTTAATTTTCATTGTATGAACCTCCCCTTATTCTAAAATCTCTTTTACGGACTTTCCGCGAACCGCGGCAACCTGCTCTGCTGTACGAAGTGACGCGAGACCCTGGAGAGTAGCGCGAACAACGTTGCAGGGGTTGTTAGAACGTAAAGCCTTTGTTCTGATATCTCTGATACCTACAGCCTCTACGACCGCACGTACAGGACCGCCGGCGATAACACCGGTACCGGGAGCGGCAGGCTTCATAAGAACTCTGCCCGCGCCGTAAGCGCCGATAATCTCGTGCGGAATAGTAGTACCGCGTAAGCTTACCTTGATAAGGTTCTTCTTGGCGTCCTCGATTCCCTTACGGATAGCGTCGGGAACCTCGCCCGCTTTACCAATACCAAAGCCTACTGTACCCTCGCCGTCGCCTACAACTACGAGCGCGGCGAACTTATAGATACGACCACCTTTTACTGTTTTGGAAACTCGGTTGATAGTAACAACTCTCTCCACGAGCTCCTTAGTCTGTGTTTCATTATTCTTAGCCAAAGTAATTCCTCCCCTTCCTTAGAAATTGAGGCCGCCCTCACGGGCGCCTTCGGCCAATTCCTTAACGCGGCCGTGGTAGATGTTTCCACCTCTGTCGAATACAACAGTTGTGATGTTCTTTTCAGCTGCTCTCTCGGCGATAAGCTTGCCTACAGCCTTAGCAGCGTCTTTGTTTCCGCCATAACCGGAGATTGTCTTGTCGAGGCTTGATGCCTGAGCAAGAGTAACACCCTTTACGTCATCAATAAGCTGAGCGTAAATGTTGTTGGTGGAGCGGAATACACAGAGACGGGGACGCTCAGCGGTACCGCTGACTTTGCCGCGAACTCTTTTATGTCTGTTAAGACGAGCTTTTTTAGTATCTGGTCTTTTTATCATCAGTCATTCACTCCTTAATTATTTACCCTTACCGGCTTTGCCTTCCTTGCGGCGGACATATTCGTCAACGTACCTAATACCCTTACCCTTGTACGGCTCAGGCGGACGTTTCTCTCTAACCTCGGCAGCAAACTGACCTACCTTTTGCTTATCAATGCCTGAGATTACGATTCTGTTTGGATCGGGAACTTCAATCTTGATGTCTTCGTTCTCCTCAACAATAACCTTGTGAGAGTATCCGAGGTTCATCACACACTGCTTACCCTTCTTCTCTACACGGTAACCTACACCGTTTACGAGAAGCTCCTTCTTGTAGCCTTCCGTTACACCTGTCACCATATTAGCGATGAGTGTACGGGTAAGGCCGTGTAAAGAACGGTTGATTTTGTTGTCGTCCGGACGCGCAACTGTAATCTCTTCGCCCTTTACCTCAACCTGCATAGCAGGGTTGAACTTGAAGTCAAGAGTTCCCTTGGGACCCTTTACTTCGATAACACCGTTGTCTACAGAAACTGTAACTCCGGCGGGAATATTTATAGGTTTTCTTCCAATTCGAGACATTTTCGCACCTCCTATTACCAGATATATGCGAGAACTTCGCCGCCTACATGCTCTGCGCGAGCCTTTCTGTCGGTCATAACGCCCTTAGAAGTTGAGATAATCGCAACTCCGAGGCCCTTCATAACCTTCGGCATATCCTCTACATTACTATATATACGTAAGCCGGGCTTGGATACACGGCGGAGACCTGTGATAACAGGTGTCTTGCCCTCAAGATACTTAAGAGTAACCTTGATTACGCCCTGCTTACCGTCCTCGATAACTGTGAAGCTTTTTACATAACCCTCGTCAACAAGAATCTGACAGATGTCTTTCTTTAAGTTTGAAGCGGGGATTTCAACAGTATCATGCTTTGCTGAGTTAGCGTTACGGATTCTTGTAAGTAAATCAGCTATTGTATCTGTAATCTGCATTACCTTTTACCTCCCT
>CADAEZ010000001.1 GCA_902787145.1 uncultured Ruminococcus sp. | reverse complement strand
GTCGGGAAATATAAAACAGAAGTCGCAAAAGCCCGTGCAGAGGATATAAACCCCGATATCAGAGTAAATACATATAATATATTCTACACACCCGAAACCGCTGAAACATTTGATTTTTCACAGTATGACTATATAGTTGATGCGATTGACACCGTCAGCGGAAAGATACAGCTTGTCATGCAGGCGGATAAAAGCAATACTCCAATAATTTCATCAATGGGTGCAGGAAATAAATTGAACCCGACACTTTTTGAGGTCTCAGATATATACAAGACATCTGTATGCCCGCTTGCACGTGTAATGCGAAAGGAATTAAAAGAACGTGGAATAAAAAAACTCAAAGTCGTGTACTCAAAGGAAACTCCCATCGAGCCGAAAATCAAAGAGTATGACGAAACAACGAAAAAAATAACACCTGCAAGTATCGCCTTTGTACCTTCAGTAGTCGGGCTGATAATTGCAGGTGAGGTCATCAAGGACATAATTCATAAAACGTGAGGACGGAAATCATAATTCTCATACTCATAGGCATCGGCATCTTCATCATTTTTATCCTCAACACTGTTATGAGGGACATATCTTTCAGAAAAGCTCTGTAATTCTGCTATTGCCTGCAAAAGCTCCTTACTGCTTGCTGTTCCTTCATCATATTTCTTGTTGAGTTCTTCTATCCTGCTGACGTACATCATATATACCGCTCTTGATTTCGGTGAAAATTCACTTCTGACACGCTGTTTCATCTCATTTATCTGCTCATCACTGAAATATTTCATAAACTTTTTTCACTCCTTTCTTAAAAAAATAATTATCAAAGCGACAGGACATATAAAAAATATGCCTGCCGCCTTTATTTTTATGACCGTGATATTATTCTTCAGATTCAATATCCTTGCATTTTACACGATTCATCCTGCAATAATGCTTGACATACTTATTATCAGGTGAACATCTTACAACCAAAGTCCTGTTTGAACCGTTGAATGCATTTGCACTTATATTATCTATCGTATCTGGAAGTATAAGTGATCTGAGATTTCCACACTTACTGAATGAACCGTAGCCGATAGATCTGAGCTTTTGCGGTATATTGACAGTTTTGAGAGAGCTGCATCCCGTAAATGCACCGTCTTCTATCTCAGTGACAAGTTCAGGTATATTAACAGTTGTCAGTGCCTCACACCAGCTGAAAGCATTCTTTCTGATATTCAAAACCGTTTCGGGAACCTTGACAGTCTTGAGAGAACGGCATCCGCTGAAAAGATTTTCAGGAAGCTCATCAACACCGTCAGGGATCACAATATCGGTAAGAGACTCACAGTTAAGGAAAGCATGTTTACCGAAGCTCTGTACGCTGTTCGGTATTGAGAAATCCTTAAGTGATTCACATCCGCTGAAGGTACTCTGTCTTATTCTTTTTATATTCTGATTAAGTTCAATTTTCTGTAAAGACTTACATCCCGAAAAAGCTCCATAGGGAATAGCCTCTATCTCCGTCGCCCGCGACATATCAACGCTTTCAAGCGCCGTACAATTATAAAAAACGAACTCTCCTATACTTTCAATTATAGGCGGAATTACAATGCTTTTTAAGTTAACACAGTTGGAAAACGCCGAATCCCCTATCGTTATATAGTTATCAGGGATAACAACCGACTCGATTGCGGAATTTTCAAAACAGCTTCCGTATATTCCCAAAACCGGTTTGTCGTTTACTGTAATCGGCAGATTGAGGTGAGTTTCTTCTCCGGTGTACGAATACAAATAATACGTATCTTCCTCGGTCAAAACCAATTTATAGTCTCCGTAATTATCAAACGTGAGCGCTGTCGCCCCAATTCCGGCAAAAAACGTCGTTATCATCAGCAACACAAGAAAAACAGCTGCCGATTTATATAATCTTTTCATTCTATACCTCCGTATCAAAACTCCAAGCGTAAAAAGCGGAAGCGAACGCTTCCGCTTTTACTTAAAGCTTTTCTTGATGAAGTCTTACAAATTCCGAGTAATTTGACTCAAATTCTTTGTAATCCTTAGTATTAAAGGTAATATTGTAGATATACAGCTTATTGCCGTCCTCATAAGTCCAGTCGGCAAAGAACAACTCTTTGTTCAAATCTGTATCCTGAACAGAAAGGCTCGTGTTGTGGAATTCCACCTTTATGTTATACTTCTTTCCGTTATAGTTATAATTACCTTTGCAATCGTCCGAAGTATTAAACCTGAAGCTATAGTCAGGAGCAACCCATTTAACTTTATTGTATTGATCCGGGCTTTTGTCATACGCGGGAGAACATCCCGTCAGCATGACGCCGAGAGCCGTCACAAGAACTAAAGCTATACAAATAATTCTTTTCATAATAATCACCAAGCTTTCTGCTTATATTATGATGCTTCGTTTTGAGGATAGTATCTCACTACTTCCGCATAAGAACCTGATACAACAATCTTATACTGATTGCTGCTGTTCTTATAAATAAAGAATGAATAAACTCTCAGCTTCTGATTTTCATAGCTCGGGGAATTGTTCATCTGAGCTCCGAAGATATACTGATATGCCTTTAGCATTTCCGAATACCTAAGTTTATCCTTGCCTTCCTTACCGCTTGCCGGCAGGTATCGGAAGCCTACATTGCTAATTGTTTGCGGCTCATATTCAACATCATATTTTGTATCACTTGAAGAAGCCACGTCCGTTGAGCTGTTGTAAGTAACCCCCAAAGCGTTTGCGATATATGTTTTCATACTTGACGTGCTTGCGAGCTGAGTTTCAGCTGCCGGCTGACGATAGTTGCCTTGTAGATCCGTCGTCGCGTAAAGAACACCCGCGCCTACAAAATCTCCGTTTGCAGCTACAGACTCGTCAAAGTAATCAACTATATAGAAGTTGTGACGAACCTTATCGGTATCTCCGTCCTTATAAGTCTCGCTGTAGCTGTTGATAATTGTCGAAGTCTTATCTACGGTCTTAGTTCCGGCTTTTAGATAAATCTTGATATTGTCAGTTCCTGCATCTGCTGTACTCTGGACAAATCTCGCGGTGTATGTTCTTTCGTTAGATAATACAACCTCGTTATCATCAGCGTCTTTAATATACCAATATACGTTTCCGCTGCTGATTCCGTATGTAGACGCGTCAAGGTCAACGGTCTGCTGGTAGTAGTGGTTTCCGCTTACAAGTGTCTGCGTATTATCCTTAACAACATACATTTTATATTTATGCGCTGTCTCGGTAAGTCTTGCGTTAACAACAATCTTCCTGTTCGCCGAATCGCTGGCGTTAGAACCGGTCGTAACCTCGGCGGCAGAATTATTCTCGTAGCTATAATCAAAATAGTTACTCTTAATAACCGGTTTCTTTTGCGATGCGATTGTGTCTATAGCTCCTTTAACCGCCGCGTAATTCGAGTAGGTCTGTCCTGAGCCAATCGGAATCTTGACAGTCTTAGTATAGCTTACGTCAGCCAAATCCTTGTGTTCATCATAGATGTAGTTTCCGTCATCTGTGTTGTAATCCTTAAAGTTATAGTTAAGTTCAACACGTACTACAGATGTAGTTGCGGCAGGTTTATAAACAGCAACATATGTAAAGTCGCCGTCATTATAAACCGGACATTTATTAATATTATAGTCAGTTTTTTCTACGCCTGTATTGGTTAATGAAGACATACTCAGGTTATCAACAGTAAAGGTATTATCGCTCTGGTTTACTGTAACCAAAACCTCATCGGGTGACTGCATCTTCATCCAACGATCAAAGTAGTATACCGTGTTTCCGATTTTCACCTCTTTATTCGCAGTTGCCCTAACATTGTAGCTAAAGTCAAATTCCAGCTCATCCTTTGCGGCATAGACAACATGGTGAACTCCGTCAATAACGCGTGCGCCGTCATTTTCTGTAATTATACCGGTACCCGAAACACTCTTGATGCCGTCTTCGATATACGCTCCGGTAGAATCAACCACGGCGCGGAACGTCGTCTTGCTTGACGCTGATGAAATATTCATAAACTGTGTCAGGTTAGTAGAGTTTGCTTTAAACCATACAGAACCTGTCATATAAGCGTCAGTCTGAACAGTGTAAGTGCTGCCGATCTGAGTTCCGTCAACCGTTATCTTGTTAATCGTTATCGGCTGATAATTACTATTGTTATCCTTATATGCTATTTGATAATCATCCTTCAGCTTCTTAAGATCCAGCGTATACTCATAGATAGATTCACTTCCGCTGACAAGATTCATATCAAACGGCAGGTTTTTGTTTGTATCATATGTAAAGTTGAGAGTAGGAGTACCGACATTGCCGTTCATATCAACATAAACGCTGATTTCATCCCATGCAACGTAAATATAGTACTCTTTCTCCTCGGTTGTAAATGTAGCTCCGCCGCCTGTATATGAATCTGTGCTGTTTTTATATCTAACCTGATACTTTACTTTGTATCTTCCGTGAGATTCCGGTTTCCAGCTTTCTCCGGATAGCAGGTTGGTATATGAATCACCACCCTTTACTGTTTGAATCTCGAAAGATACCTCCTCAACATCTGCGGTAGGACTGCTGTCTTTTAAAGAACCCTTAGTCGCTAAACCCAATATATTCCTGATATTTGTCGCGTTATAAGTCACGCCGTTCTCAACAATCGCTTTAGTTACATCCGTACGATAAGACTGCAAATCAACAAAGTCATTGGCGGATGTTACTGTCGCTGTATTAATATTAGTGTTGTATACATTGATATAGTAATCCTTGAATTCTGTCAATCCGCCTACAGTACCCGTCAAACCTCTTGCCGCTGAATAAGCAGCCGCTTTAGTTGCTGCGTCATAAACAGCAACCGTACTGTGACCCGCGTATGTAAAGCTATAAAGATAGTATGTTGTTCCACTCTTTTGAACTGAGCCCTCAAGCCTCATCAGATGATCGACATATGTCGAAGAGCTGGAAACATTTTCTGCTTTATGATAAGTAGATGAGTCAAGGTAATAGTGATATTGTCTGCAATGGTTAAAGTGAGCGATATTTTCCGCACTGGAACCAATACGTGTATTCCTTATGCTCATAAACTGATTACTGTTATTGTTTTGGTACTTTGAAAGAACATAAACAGTAGTTGTCTTTGCCTTCTGCTGCAGGTCATTAAACTTAGTTTTTAAGTTGTTGTAATACGTGTTCAATGTTGTTCCCTGAGCGGATGTTGAATTGTAGGCAGGCCACTGATTCCAATTTGTACCTTTATAATCCGAGATTGCCTGTGAACGTGTTGAGTTGAAAACTTCCCACGGTGCTCCGACGTCATAATATGTTTCAGCCGTAGTCGCGGTTTCCTCCACGGTACAATCACAAAGGTTCTTAATCTTAAGATATGCCTTCTGAGCCGAATTGTAATAAATGCGTATATAATATGTTCTATTCAGCGTAGCGGCTGTAACTCCGGCCGGAGCATTGGTAACAGTCATATCTATGCGATATGTAGTATAACTGGTTGATGTTGCGCTGCCGTCCAGTGAATTACTGATAGTCAGCGGATTCATCGTACTGTTGGTATTTTCGGTTGTTGTCGAATATGTAGTCGACGCATTCGAATTTTTCACAGAAAAAACAGCCGTCTCTGTAGTATAGGAATCAATCGTCGCCATAATGTTTATGGGCTGGAGATAGAACAGTTTTGCAATATTGCCGGAAGCGTTTCCTGCGGTTCCGTTCAATGTAACGTAAGAGAATGTATTGTCCTCTGTCTGTCCTTGTATCTGCACAGTCGGAGCGCCTACTGCCGCAGCCTTGAGCGTAACTGTTGCCACTGCCGAACCGTTGCCGAGTGTATAGTTATAAATCTTGGTTGACCCCGAGGTTGATGTTGAACCCGATGTAGGAGTTGCGTAGCCTGTACCGGTTGCAAATGTAATGCTGTCAACATCATATCCGCTGGCGAGAGTTACCCTGATTTGGAAGGTGTCGCCAATCTGACCGCCGGTCTTAAGTGTTGTTCCGTCAGAAGCGTAGGTATTTACTACGCAAGAGCTATTATATTCGTTACCGCTGGGGAATGACGCGCCAATCGAATAGGCAACCGGCTTAAATTTTGCTGTTATTGTTGCGGTTGCCGAAGCCTTAAAGGTTGTTTGAGCCGTTGTTGTGCTGCCGATTGTTACTCCGCTGCCGGACGTAATCTCCCATTTATCGAATTCATATCCTTCGCTTGCCTGAGCGGTAATAGTAACAGCGGTAATATTACCGATTTTTGTTGTTCCTGAGTTGGATGCACCTGCGTTGACAATTGTAGTTGAACCTCTCTTAACACTTCCGTGTCCGTCATTCTTGAAAGTAATCGTATTGAGAGTTTCTCTGTAATCCTCGTATACCACATACGTGCCGCTTGTTTTGGCATTGACCTTAAGAGCTGCTCTTGTAGTCAAGGTAGTAGACGTCGGATTTGCCTGAACGCCATTGGCAAGAGTATATTTTTCCCATGAATAATAACCTGATGTTGCTCCGGGCTGCGAAATTGTAGCGTACGAACTAATACCTGCGGTATATGTTGGGGATAAGGTAGTTGTTGAAGTAGCAGATGTTGAGCCCGTAGTAAACAATCTTCTTTTTACCGTGATTGTATGCGAGGTTTCAACAAAATTCGGAGTTACTGTACCGCCGTTAGCAGTAGCTTTGATTGTAGTTGTCGCAGAGGATGTGGAAACAGTTCCGTTGGTAATTGTAACGCTGCCTGTCTTGCTAAACGGAGTAGTCGTATCAATCTTGTATCCTGCGGGAGGAGTTACGGTAATAGTTTTACCTGTAGTACCGTTAACATAAACCTCCCCATTAGTATCTCCTGTAATCGTACCTGTAACCGTACCGGTTAGTGAAGTATTAATATATGTCGGAGCAGTATCCGCAGCACTTACTGAAACAGTATACATTGACGCAGGAAGATCTTTCCATGAAGTTGAACTCTGGTCGTAATACTTTCCGCTGTTATCGGTTGACGCGTCTAGATCGCCCGTCTGGTGGCTGTCATCGCTGAAAATAATTCCATCGTAATCCATGTAGTATGTCTTGTAGTAATAATATGTTTCAGCACTTGAGCCGTTTTGAATTTGCAAACTGCCCACAAAATCCAACTGCTGGCCGTTGCTATCAGTTCTCGTGTCGGCTGCCGCCTGATACGCGCCGTCAACAAGAGTAGCTCCGCGCCACTCTTTGTTTTTTACTGTACTTGTATTTACAGTAGAACTATCCCATAAATATGCGTACAGTGTATTTCCCCAGCCTGAGGGCTTTTTAAAGTAGAATTGTTTATACTCTGCTTCGTTAGCGTAAAGAGCTGTAATATAGTTTGTTGACGAAGAAGCTGTGGCTGTAATAATACCTGTTGTCAAATCCTGAGTTACAATTGTTACATTACTCGTGCTGAATCCTGTAAGTTTATATCCTATATTGTTGGCAACCCTGTAGGTTGGGAATTCCATTTGTGTAGGTGTGGAACTTCCTATTCCTGACTGAGTTCCGTCGCTCGTTACAGTGCCGCCGCCAACCTGATATTTTTTTGTAACTGTGTAGGTTGTTTCTGCGGGATTGACTGTTATTGTTTGTGAGGAAGAATAATATTCACGAGCAGAACGCGCGTTTGTTCCCTTAACTACACCTGTATCTGTCGCCTTTACACGAACATAGTAAGTTCCTGTAGAGGAGGGAGTCCAAGAATAAGCTCCTGTTTGAGATGTCGAATTCAAAGTAGTCCATGTTGAATTATTGGTAGAATATTGATAGTTATATTTTACAGTACCAATATTTGTGCCTGTATATCCGCCCGTAAGAGAAACGGAACTTCCAAGCGTGAGAGAGGTTTTATCACGTGTTATAGTAGGAGTAAGATTTGTTTTCGAAGTGGCGGAGTACCACGACCAACCGTTTCCGTTATTACCTGCGGTATCAATATAGATTCTTACTTGATAAAACGTGTTGGCGGTAGTTAAGTCAGCTGTATCAAAATACCAGCATCTGTTGTCGTTATAACCTGAACCAGCGGTACCGGTGGTAGTAACCTTGGTGTTATTACCCGCGGTCGGTCCCATAGCGTAATTATCTTTTTCATAAGGTCTGTAATACACGTCTGCGTCAGTGCTTTTAAGATAAAAGTCATAATAGTACTGTGTACCTGATTTCGTCATCGTACAAGCAGACGCACTGTTGTCCCATACATTTTTTACGTCGTTTCCGAGATACCACGTTGTATTATTCCACGCGTTTACATATGTAATATCTTCGATAAACATAATCGAAAACAACATCATAAATGTCAAAACAAACGAAATTGTTCTCTTTGTATTTTTTCTAACCTTTGTTTTCATAAATCTAACCTCCGATTTGTTAAATTGAAAATTGAAAATCAAAACGGCAAAGATTTTTCTGACCTTTAATCTTTGTGTATAACTCAATTTTCGGAGATATATATGGTAAAGTTGCTATCTGACCATAGCGTTTACGCATTTTTGCGCACACTTACCCATAGTTATATACAATGATTTTATCATAAATATATTTTTCTAACAATAAAGCATAAATTGATTTGTGCAATATTTTAAAAAATCGTGAACTTGCATAATTTTGCATAGTTTTTTTTGAGCGTTATCACAATAAATAGTTATCTCTTTATTATGTAAAGCGGCTTTATTTTATTCTTTTTCGTTATTATGACGAATCAATGATTAACAATGATTTCTGAGCAAAGATAAAAGAAACGGCAGCTAAAATATGCTGCCGTTAACTACTATTCACTTTTTGTTTTGTTATCAAAATTGTCCGATTCTTCTGAAACTGAATCGGGTTCTTCGTTCGATATGCCTGACTGTTCGATCAACTCGTCTATCTCTATATTATCGAGCGCTTTCGTAATATTCTCGTTGCGGTATTTTTCGATTATATTCTCAACAGAATTATTATTGTCCTTAGGTTCTATTCCAAGCAGCGCGCTTACGAAAATAATTATCTCGTTAAAGAACGCCAGGATAATAAGTAATATAATCGAGATTAGTCCCCACGGCGTGATAAAGAAATCGTATATCATAGCGAGGAAGTCCAGCTTTTGGATCATCTTGCCGCATACCTGTTTAAACAATATCGGCGAATCCTCAGCAGGGTTATTATCGCCTTTTGTAACCAGATAGTATTCTCCGTTTTCTTTATATGGGGCAGTTTGAACTCTGTGAGTAACTATTTTATCTTTGAACTCGCCGACTGATCCCTCATACGAGACAATGTCTCCCTCTGCCAAATCCTCGGGATTGCATTTTTGGGATAATATAACGTCGCCAACCTTAAGCGTAGGCTCCATACTGCCCGAACTTACGCGATACACCGCAAAACCCAGCAATGACGGAGATTTGCCGCTTACTCTGGCCAGCATTGTGACTATCAAAATACCCACAAGCACAACGAGTAAAACGGCAAAAATAGCATTTTTACTATATCGTACTGCTTTCATAACCCGACTTTCGGGTTTTTTCTCCTTCTTAGCCATACTAGATTGTCCAGTATATCTGCGCAGCTATGTCGCCGGATAAGCCTAATTTATTAGTTACATACCAATAAACATCAACTGTCTCACCCTTTTTGACGCGTATGTTTTTTGCTATTGTCATTTGCGCAATATAATTAGAAATATAAATCTTTGTTTCCTTTTCGATATAATCTCCGAGCACACCGGTAACTCTGGTTGTAAGCAAAATATACTTATTTGTTTCGTTATCTGTTGTGGCATGAGCTGTGATAAGACCGTCTGTATTTACGGTTGCCATGCTTTGTTTGCCTGAAGGGATTGAATAAGATATTGAAGTACCATAGTAATCAGGAGTGAAGTTTTCCTCATTATTTACATTCTCTTTCTGCAAACCGACGTCAATATAACCGCCGACGCTGAGCTTAGCTTCTGAATAGTAGGAATTTAATGCTACAACATCAGTTTTAACAGTTGAATTAAACAACTTATATGAATCCTCTATATTCTTACCGTTAAGGCTGTATACTGATCCGGGAATAAGCTCGTTTATATCAGGAGTACGGTTCCAGTCCTTGTTATCGGTCGCAATATTATACCAATGATTAAAGAAGAAGAAAGATGTAGTATTGTTTGGCAAATCATAGTAACATACATATGATGCTGTCGCACCTGTAGCTCCATCTTTGAAATTGGAGTTTGTGTTACTAAGAACAGTCATTTTTTCTTTCACCGGGTCACCTGAACCTGTAGAATAACAGATATTCATATCAAAGCTACTACTGGACGAAGTCGTATTCCACCAGAAAGAACTGTAGTTTGATGTCGGTATAAAATAAACTCTTGTTGTATCGTTTGTTGCCGGAGTTTTTGAGATATTAAAACCTTTTTCTGTAACAACAGGATTTGTTACGCCAACCATGACGCCGCTGTTGTTTCTGACGTTCTTTAGTTCCAAGTCCACATATACATCACCGGAACCGCTTGAATTGTCGAAAGTAGACTTGTAATACTGAATCTTGGTTGAACTGCTTGCAAAATTAACCTTTGAAACAGTTGTGTCTCCCACTCCGAATTTGTCAACTTTCTTGTGAGTTACTTTAGATGACGAAAAATTCGAGCTACTCGATACCGGAATCAAAGATTCCTGCACCTTAAACGCGTCACCGCTGTTCTTTCCGCTGTGGGCATACCACGAAAACGTTGACGGCATTACACAGACAACAGCCATAAATGCTGCCATGCAAAGAACCGCGAGCTTTTTAGTTGTATTCATGGTATCACCACCTTAATCGATTATAATATATTAGCTACTAGGCCACCATTCCATTTTATGTGAATTATAGTCGTAGTAAATTTTGTACATTCCTTTACTTAAATCTTTAATCCAGACAAGATCACCTTCGTTATTACTCGCTCCAATATTTCTCATATAACCATCAGAGATTGAACCGGATGCCCAATGCTGCCATCCGCTGGGGCGACCGTAACTCGTTCCTTGTGCCTGATCATAGATTTTAAAGAAGTACTGTGCATTATCTGACTTATTATAAAATTTACAAATAAACCAGGTTGAACCTGAATTCTCGAAATTCGTATTATACGCCATGCGTATTTTAGTAGTATGACCGCTTTCTTGGTTAAAGTTTCCTATAACAAAACAATCAGTGTAAGTAAAGTAATCTTTTGAATTATGCCACGAAAGTGTTGACATATCAAAGTAATTATTATACTGGGAACTTCCAACCCACAAATCCTGAGTTTGTAAACCTTTAGAGTCATTCTCTCCGCCTCGACCGTCACTGAGTACTGCTCTGTCATAGGTTGAAGCAAAGAAATTCTCCCATACTCGAATACTCTTACTATTTGTTGTTGTTGCCAGTTTTGTCATTGGTTTTCCGGGCCAGTTAGCATTCTTAACAACTTTTGCGTTAACTCCACCCGTATACTCTGAATTGTGATCCCAAAGATAAGCGTGCGGGGTATCTCCCAATGTCTCAAATTCAGCTGAATCTATAAAGAAAAAGTTGTTTGTAGTCTCTTCCCAAGTAGCGTACTTATGGCTGAACACCGAGAAAGTCTCGCTGTGAAATGTATTTGGGAATGCTGTATTCTCCCATTTATCCCAATAACTAACGCCGTTTGAGTCGGTATGATTTCCGACGCTCCACGCATTGTTACAACGATACAATATGCATTCCATACCGTTATAAACTGCAGGAATATTTATATAATATATACCATTGCCATAGCTCGTCATAGCATCAAAATGTATGATTCCGCCGGAAACAGAATCGTCTTTAATAGCCCAGTAAAGCTTTCCGTTGGAATTACCAAGCCATTTAGTCCCCGTTGATCCCAATCCGGAATCATATTCATTAACTGTCATATCACGAACATAGATACGTCTGGTCTTTGCCCAGGATGAGGTGAGCTGAAGGTTGATATTGGAAAAATCTATTGAGTTTACAGAAGCACCCTTTTCGAGCCAAATTTTTACAGTGACAGTAACTGTTTTATCCTTACCGACTGTAAACAGTGTATTACCATTCAGGTTATCTCCGGAGCCCTGGTTAAATTTATTTGTCTTATTATCCGGATTAGAGCTTCTTTTATATGATCCCAAGGGGTTAGAGTTATAAAAGCTCTCGTCATAATACATATAGTCTCTGACGGATTTTTTATCTTCGTCAGCACAAGTAGTATTATACGCGGTTTTATATTCGCCTGTATTATTAAACGCATATACAGTAGTCGCGCCGTTTACCGTAATAGATGCGCGTATATACTGCTCAACATTCGAGTCCGCAGACTGAGTATTGCTTACAACTCTTTCTTTTGTATCCGGATCTGTTGCGTTTGTATAGTTTTGCTTATAGAAGAAGTTATCCTTACCGGAAATCTTCTCGAACCAATACGATGTTGCCGCGCCCACAGACTTAACCCTGAATGTAGTGCTCAGGTAGTTTGTGTTGGCGTCATCCTTTGTACCGTCACGATAGTTTGATGTTGAACTACCCGAAAACGGGAATTTAAAATCAGTACCGTTGCTATAGCAAGCGGAAAGATGCATATCACCGGATCTGTAGAAATACGAGTTAAGATCAATAACAGAATGCTGGGTGTCGTTAATGATTTCAACATCTGAATCAAGTTTTTTGTTACTAATATGTAGAGGAGTCTGTTGAGCGTCATCATTTGATGTAAGTTCAACGTTGGAAACTTCCTCAATCCAGCTGTATGACACACTTACAAAAGTAAGCATAATGAGGATAAGTGCCACTAATGATAGAATCGCGTTTTTTCTGCCAAGTTTGCTTTTTATGTTAAAAGATTTTTTCATAGTGACACCTCCTTATCTGTAAAATATCATTAGAAATCGTCACCGTCAATATCGCCGCTGTCATTTCCGCCGCCATCGCTATCACCAAGCGGTACCCAATGACCTGTACACTGTCTTGTATTTGATGCGGCAGAACCCTTGGCAACATAAAGCCTGTTAACACCGCGGTCCAGAGTTGACGAACCGTTTACGTCGTGTTTCGTAAACTCATATGTGTTCTGGTTGACAGAATCCTTACCAGGAGTAAGCACAAACGATACTTCATTTGTCATATCACCCGGCATGTTACAGAACCATTCCGATTCTGATTCATTATAAGGATACATATCGAAGTCGGTAATCTCTCCGGTGTCATGATCCTTGTAATGGAGTGAAAGAGCGTGGTGGTTCGATCCGGATCCAATCAAGTCGGTTATCCATGTTTCGTCTGTCTTGAAGCGAACTACCTGAGTCTTATCCCAAGATGTAGTAAACGCAAGACCCATTATAATATCTTTTGCTCTCATTTTTTCATATGTACACTTGGGGTCAGCGCCCTCGAGCCAAATAATAACCGAGAAGTGAGTTTCTACACCCTTTGAAAGAACCGCAACAGGCTCACCGCCATATGCGTAATCCGAGAACGCGTGAGAAACCTGGCGTCCCGTACTACCCGTAATTTTACCCGAAGAACGGTCGACACTCTCGACTGCCGCTGTTGTGTATGTTTTTCCGGTAGGATTAAAAACTACCGGCGCCATAGGAATATCGTCACTGTCTGTAACAGATGACCAAATTGCCATCCTGAGAGGAGCAGCAAGAGTAGTGCTGGCATCTGAAATTTGAGTTTTAACCTTCATAAAGGTTTTTTCTTCGTTAATATAAAGCGCGGTATTGTTCGCCTGAGCTGTAAGATCAAAATCAATCTGAATATAATTCTGATTCTTATCGCCGACATTAGCGCTTCTATAAGTTATCTCTTTTGTTTTATCGGAAAAATCCGAACCGTCAGTCGGGAAAAACAAGTTTCTACCGTTGACCGAAGAAGCGGGGAGAATGTATTTTGTGACATTTTTCAACTGAAAATCACTGGTACCGCTGTCGTTTACACGAAGTCCCTTTCCGCACTCAAGAGAGAAATTTGTAACATCAAACTTTGCTGTTTTTACAGCAAACCAAGACATCGAACTTGTAATAAATACAGTCAATGCAATTATTAAAGAGATGATGGAAAGGAAAAATTGCACAGATAAATATTTGCGCTGTTTTTTTAGGCTTTTTAACATCGCAATGTGGTCTTTATGCTTTTCTGCCATTCTCTCACCCCTTTTTTATGGATAATTAAGATTATTTGATTTCCATGTGAATGCTAAATCCACCGCCGTCCATTGCTCGGCGAGCTTCTGAATCGGTACCTTCTATCCATACCCTCATCGTAATTCTGTAAACATAGTAATTGTCTTTGTTAGTATCAGACTCAGGTATAGTGCTGTCTCTGGTAAGGCTGATAGCGTTTACATAATCTCTGTAAGAAAGAGAAGATGAAACATCAAATTCTTTTCCCAAAACCGGGTAATTTCTTGTTGTTACTCTGTCCTTGTCTGTAACCAAAAAAGCAGAGCCTAAATCATCCTCGCCTTTAAGCGCAACGCCTGTGCCTTTGTTTTTTACAACAGGACCGTTGCCGACTGTACCTTTGGCTGCGTACGATTCTTGTGTTACACCGGAATTCGAAGACGGAAGATAAAAATCATGCGTATAACAACGATTTTCTGCCTCATGAGGAAGAACTGTAGTTGGCAAAACGCCTGTTGAGATACCCCAATCATCTGTTCGACCTGTATTGGAAATATCAAGATGTATATCGGGTCTGGGAACCCACAGCATTGTGAGCTCTCTGCCTACAGGCTGAGAATTTGCTGAAGTTTGCAATGTAGCGGTTGAAGATGTTACCGCGCCGTTGTTAAATGACTGAGTGACATCAGTAACTGCCTGTGTTAGGAACGCAACACGAATCGCTCCGACTAATGCGTCGGAATTAAAGTTTCCATAGGAACTCTTCTTTGCGTTCGAAGTATCGGTGATTGCGTCAGCTAAACTGCCGTTGCTGGTTTTCTCTGTATCCGATTTAACACAGCACATAGAAGCGATACTGAAACTCTTTGTAGATGAACGAAGGTAAAACGGAAATTCCATATAACGAGCTTCCAACTCAGTTTCGGGATTGTTCTCTTTAATCTTCTTTATATCAAGATTGGACATAGCTTCTTCCCATGTGCCGTTAACATTAACGATTCGTCCTTCTTTTACCGCTTTATCTTTATCTTTAAGAACGCTAAAATCAGGAACAATTAATGTCTCGCCGTCACCGGTACAATCCTTGGTGAAAATATACTTATCTTCAGGATTAATAGGAAAGTTTAGCGTTCCGTCAAAAGCGCCGGGGCCCTCATGATTAAATGACCCATCAGCGTTATAATACGAAACCACGGGAGCCAATGAAATCTCATTTGGATATCGAACCTGAACGCTCAATCCACTTGCCGTTACATCCATGTGAACAGTAAACCACGACCAGACTGCTAATACACCTACAACAAGGATAACAAGCATCAATATTAAGTTTTTAGTCATAAACAGACGCCTGCTTTCCCCTGCGTGTTTCATAATTAACCTCTGTAGTAATAGATACCGATAATTGATTTACCGTTTTTCTGGCCTTTGTTATGGAAAAGCTGAGTGTTCATAAAGCCCGCCTCGGTGGAGAGGAAGCTTACGAAGTTGCTCATATAATTCTTATCCATTGTTTTGTATGTGATATAAGCACAGCTTTTGTCGACATTTTCGAGAGTTTCCTTGAGGAAAACCTTGCAGTCGTCAAAGTTTGTGCTGCCTCTGAAGTTTTTGAGGACTTCGAGGTGGTTGAAGGAACCCTTGCATACAGTAATTTTGCGGTTGTCCTTTACTATGAAAAGACTGTTTAAAGCATTTGTATGCGGCAAAGCGCCGAGGTCTGTGCCGGTTTCGGCAATTGTATGTGCCTTGAGCGCCTGGAGTCCGAGAGCGCCGAGTGTGAAGTCGTACTTGAAAAGTCCATCATTACCGCGGTCAATCTTAAGCTCTTTCTTGTACATAGCGGCGGTATCGTTAGCCTTCTTAGCGGCCTTCTTTGCCTCTGCCTGAGCTTTTGTAACCTGGCGTTTAATTTCGTCCTTAGCCTTCTTGTCGGCTTCTTTCTGAGCAGCCTTTACGCGGCTGTCGGCGTCTTTCTGAATCTTAGCCTTTTCGGCTTCCTTCTGCTTATCGAGCTTATCCATTGCGGATTTGTGCTCACTGTTAAGCTTCTCGATTTCCTTAGTATGCTTTTCAGAGATAGATTTTCTCTCGTCATCAAAGCTCTTGTTGAGGTCTGCAACCTCTTTCTTTCTGGCGTCACGTTCATCAGCGAGCGTGTGGCTGAGGTCATCAATGTTCTTATTAAGACCGTCAATCTTCGCACTCTGCTCGGAGATTGTCTTGTCACGCTGCGAAAGTGTATCTGTAATCTCGGCAATCTGCTGTTTGGCTCCGGAGATCTCTGTCTCCAATGCCGCGATTGCGTCTTTCTGTTCTGTAATTGTAGCCGCCTGGGACTCGATTGTTGCTTTTTGCTGTGCGTTCTCAGCTTCAAGGTTTGATACTCTGTTTTCGAGCTCTGCCTTAGTTTGTTCGAGTTCGGCAACATATGCCTCGAGAGCCTCGATACGGGCTTTCTGCTGAGCAACGATTTCTTCGAGTTCGGCGATTTTTGCCTTTTGCTCCTCGATAATCTGCTCAAGCTCGGCGATTTTAGCTTCGAGTTCCGCCTTAATCTTCTCGAGTTCAGCAACCTTGGCTTCGAGAGCGGCAACCTGAGCCTCAAGTTCTTCGATACGAGCTTCGAGTTCTTTAACCTTGGCTTCGAGTTCTTCGATTCTCTCCTTGGCCTTGATAAGCTCAGCCTTAAGCTGCTGAATCTGGTTGCGGAGGTTCTTGACTTCCTCTTCGAGAGCCTTTATCGAGCTCTTTAATGACTCAATTTGCTTGTCGCGCTTCTCAATCTCACGCTTGAGAGCTGCGATTTCGGCTTTTTGATCACGAATGATTTTCTCACGCTCACGGATTTCCTGCAAGCGGAGCTTCATTTCTTCCTTACGAACCTTCTCTACGAGCTCAAGAGTTTCGGAGTCCTGACCGCCCTGCTGACGCGCCTTACGCTCCTGGTATCTTTCCTCGAGCAGCTTTTTGAGCGCCGGGTTGGTGGAAATCGCAACCATAAAGTGCTGGAAGCCCATGGACATATACATACCCTGCTGAACTTCTTTATCCATCTTACCGGAGAAGTCTCTTCCGATAATCTCGTAGCCGGGCTTGTTGTAGGCATAGAGATAGTTGAACAAATCCAAACTCGCTTTATAGTTCGGGTTCTTTGTCATAAGGTTTGTACGGTTGATCGGAGGCTTAACTCGGATACATTTCGCGAGAGCCTTCATCATATCCGTGTTGAGAAAGCTGTTGAGCTTCTCACGTATACGACGTACACGGTCGAAGTCGGAGAGCTTCTCAAAATCCTTAATGTCGAGGTCGTCAGCCTTGGCGTCGCGAACCTCGTTTGAATATTCGATCTTGAATGTAACGTGTTGGTTGTTGAGCTCCATATCACGTTCAATCTCGACCTTGTCGAATGTATCTGTCGGCGCGTCAACCATTTTGCGGTATTTATCCGCAACAAAGTTGAGCGCGTTCTCGATTAATGTAATAAGGAAGCGGTTTTCATATGTCTCGAATGAGTCCTCACGCTCGATTGTGAGCACCTTATTCGGAGTAACTCTTCCGTCGTCCTCGATGTTGTCGATAAAGTTTGTATGCTGAATTAAGTGTTTTACAGAATCCTTGTTGATAATCTTAGCCTTGTCAACTCTGTAAACTTCGTTTCTTTCTTCGATGAATCGGCGCTGTTCGTCGATCGCCTTTTCAATATACGGAAGGGTATCCTCAATCGCGGTAACCCATTCCATATCGATAACCTTTTCATGGAGCTTACCGGAGAGGACGTCCTCTCCTTTGTCGTTATCCTCCATATTGGTTGTCAGATAGTTAGCGGTAAAGTCTGTAGCGAGGTGTTTTTGCATGTACTTGTAGGAACGATAATACTTATCAAAATTTTCCAAGAATCACTCACCTCTTTTTCTATTGTAAAACCTAAAACACCTTATGGGACGTCAAGTTTATTAACGTCCCGTAAGTAAATGTTGATTATGCAAGCTTCTTGAGCATGAGGAGGTAATCCTTACACTCTCCCATGTTCTCTTCGCCGAATAATTCATCCATATATGCTATCAGACCGTCAATTTCGTCACGGATATAAGAGAGGTTAAGAGCCTCAAACTTACGCAATACCTTACGCGCAAGAATGTAGTCAAGACCGTCAATCTCTGTTCCGCCTGTACCAACGTACGCAGGAACATAATCCTTAATCTGCTTCATAATACGGTTACCGAATGCTACACGGAAGTGAGCGATTACGTAGTCGTCTACGAGAGCGAGCTTGTTAAGGAGATCGTCGGAGATTGGGTTTTCAGCCTTAGCCTGGTTAAGAATATCCTCGAAGTGATGATAGTTGATAACAACAGGAGGTGTATCCGGAGCGTCAAAAGCAACGCCCTTGGTATCAATGTTAATCGGCATAGCACGGTCGTATACCTTATCAGTAACAGCGAATGTCGAGTCATCGTTGTTGATAGTACCGCAATACCACATATTGGGCGGTACAGTGAACTTACCCTTGTGAAGCTGCTTCGGGTCATTCTTCCACTGTGACGGAACAAGGTCTACTACCCACTCGTCACGTCTCGGCATTTCAAGGATGGAGAGCATCTCGGCGAAGTAGTACTCAACACGCGCGATGTTCATCTCATCGAGGATTACCAGGTATACGTTTTCGTTAAAGTTAGCTTCATACATAGCACGAAGGAGCTCTGTCTCGTTATACTTCTTTGTAAACTCGTTGAAGTAACCGAAAAGCTCGGAACGGTCACGCCATGAAGGCTGTACCGGTGTAATTACGGAATCGTTGCATACGTATTTACCAAAAGCGTAAGCAAGAGAGGTTTTACCTGTACCGGAAATACCCTGAAGTACGATAAGTCTTGTTGACGCGAATGCCGATACGAAACGACGAATCATTGAAATATCATAGTAAAGACCAAGTCTTGAGCAAGCGAAAAGTCTGAAACGATCACAGAACTCGGGGAGAGTGATGTCGTTATCATACTCAGGCGGCTGATAATCCGCCCACTCCTCGTCGAGAGCAGTAAGTTTGAGGAAACGAACCTCGCCGGTGTCGCCGTCTTCTTCACCCTGATTAAGAGTCTCAAGCTCCTCACCTGTGAGCTCGGAAATCTCGTTGGGATTAAGACCGATCTGGGAAACCTTCATCGAAAGAATCTTGTCTTTCTCAAGGTTAAGGCGCATAACCTCGCGGTTGAGTGCCTGAACCTCCTGAACAAGCGAGCCTGTATCCTTACGAGCCTGCTTATTCTTAAAGAATTTCTTTAAGGAAACAACTATTAAAAATACTAATAATCCGATAACCGCCAAAAGCAGAACTATCGCGATGATTGCTACTACCCAGGCAAGTCCGCCGAGGGTGGTAGTATAACGGGTGATGATAGAAATATACTCAGGAATGTTGAACGCTCCGAGTATAGAGACAATTCCGTTCCAGATAGAACCGAAGAACTGTCCTAAAAATTGGAAGAGAAACTTAAATACTGTATCCATAATTTTCTCCTTAAAGAACTTCTTGCTTGACTAAAATCCTTCTGACCTCGGATTTTTGTTAGATAACTCTTAACATTACCGGCGTTTTGCGCCGCACCTCGAATTAAATAGACAAGAAAGCTATCTTCATCTTTCTATGTTTTTCTTTTGATAAAAAATAAATATTTATTATACTTATGATAATGTAACTACAACATGTGGCACTGCTGACATACCACACGTTTACGTTACATTAAGCGTCCTCAGACTCTGTCGGCTCCTCCGGCTGCTTCTCGATAGTCTCGGGAGCCTCCGCGGGAGATTGCTCGGGTTCCTGTTCGCCCTGTTGAGCGGCAAGGTACTCGGCAATAGCCTTCTGCTTCTGTTCATCAGTGAGGTCGGCGTTAGCGATCGCCTCCTGAGCTTTTGCGAAACCTTTTTCTTTACTGTAAGCCATAGCGTTCATTACTACACGAACAGCGGTATATAGGAAAAAGATAATCATAGGAAGCAGCACAACAAGGAAGAAACCTTCCTGACTGCGGATATAACCTATAAAGTTACCAATACCATCAATTTTTGAACCCTTATATACAGCGACAACATCTGCAGCTTGTATATTGGAAAACACTGTAGTACCTTTAGGGTCCTGATCGTAGGTATCGTTGTTATCACCTTTAGTCTGATAAGTTCCATCCTTATTAATCTTGTAGATTCTATGAGTTACATAGTCATTATAGCCGTCGCCGTCTGCGTCTTGCTGAAATGTTACTACGTCACCCTCGCTATACTTAGCGTCTACTCGGTTGTCAGGACTAACAACTTCACAAAGAATCAAGTCGCCTTTGTCAAAATTGAGTTCACCATCGCCCTTCATTGAATCCGTGAGGACATTTATAGGAGCTTTACCAAAAAAATTGGGTACTCCGTCGCCTTCTTCTCTTGAAGTAAAAGTACAAACCAGTACAAATGCCGATGCAATCAGTACAAGTACGATAAGTACTGTTACGACAATATTCAGAATTTTAACAACGTTTTTTTTCATATAATAGTTCCCCAATTCTTTTGTTTTGCCCACGGACTGCCTAAGCAGTCCGTGGGTGATAATTAATTATTTATTACGATAAAAGTATCGGCAATTAATTATGCAAGTGTAAGATCAACAGCTACGCTGGAGATGATCTCAGATGCGTTAACTGTACCAACCTTATCAGAGTAGCAATCCTGATCCTGACCGTCGAGGTATACATAAACTGTGATGTACTTTGTGAGGTCGGAACCTGAAGCTGCAAGAGCTGTGAGGCCTGTGTCAACGTTGAGAGATGTTGATGTAGCAGTGAGAGCAGGATTGAATGATCCGGATGTCTGAGCTGCAGTTGTGAGTGTGCCGTTAGCGCCGGCTGTTGAAAGTGCATATGTGCCAAGGAGACCGTTAGGTCCAGCAATAGCAACGCGCATGCAGTTCTGCATTGTAGCGCCTGTAGCAGCAGTGATTGTAACGCCCTTTACGTATACTTTCTTGGAAGCATTAGCTTCAGCATCAGAACCGTCGGAAAGTCTGCAGTAAATCTTCTCTGTGTAGAAATCTGTGCCAGCAACAGCGGGTGTCATTGACTCGCCGCTCTTAGCGCCGTAAGCGTCAGCGCTAGTAGCAAGTACTGTCCAGAAGTTAGCAGGTGTTGACTGATCCTGTGATACAGGAGAAGCGTTGAATGTTGAGCCGCCCTTATTAAGATCAGCATTATGAGACCAAGTAGTATCTGTATCTGTACGGATAACAAGACCTGCAGCAGCAGTGGTCTTCATTGAGATACCTGAAGCAGTTGCGTTCGGGTTAGATGTGAACCATGCGTATGTTGCGGAGCCTAATGCTACGAGAGCAACGAGAAGCATAGCGATTGAAGATAATAACATCTTCTTTCTGTTTGTTTTCATAGAGAATCCTCCTTAAAATTTTCGCCTTTTCGGCATTTAATAATATTTATCGTCGTTCATCCATCTGTTCAGCAACCAGGAAAGATGAACGTATGATACTGATTTTTCCAAGTGAAAAGTGAAGAATGAAGAGTGAAAAGTCACTATTTTTTATCTGTTCTTCTGTTACTTTACTTAGAATCTTTTACAAGCGACTTTTTGCTTGTGTTAATGCTGCTGATTAATATTTTTCTTATTTCCTCGGCATCAGCATAAACCGATTCAAATTCTAATTTGTTTATATAGTCGGATTGATATAGTAAATCTAACCAATACTCTGTTTCTGATGTTTCTTTAAGCGAAACACCAAGTTTCGCTGTAAAATCTTTTTTGCTTTGACCGTAAACGGCTTCGGCAACATTTGCGCCAATACTTGTTCCTGAACGTAGAATCTGTTTTGACATTACAAACTCATTATAATTGTTTGTTAAATGCTTATAGAGTTTTATAATCCGTAAAGCAAAGTCTCGCGTTTTTATTCTCAGCGGACCTTCGCCGGAAATATCATAAACGCTCTTCACTCTCCGTTCTTCGTTCTTCACTTACTTCGCGTCCTCCGGATTATCGGGAACAACGTCGAATACCATTTGGCTTCTTACTGTGCCTCCGCGGATCGCGTCGACGCATTCTTTGTCGTTACCCTCTACCCATACGACTACGGTGAATTTGTCCACCGCGCCGGCTTTGAGCGGAGATTTTTCGGTTTTTAAAATTGTGTCGTTGTCAACGAACTTTGTTGCGTCTGTCTCGGCAGTCTTGCGGTCTTTATATGTTCCTTTAGCATAGACATTGTCATTGCCGTTCTTATAAATCTGGAAACGTACCGCTTCGTCAGCTGACTTAGAAACGCCTGTAACGGTCATTGTGGAGTTGTATTCCAAATCCTTGTCGCCTGTGTTCTTGAGATAGAACGTATAGGCGAGGTAGTTTTTGCCGTTATGCTGTCCGTCCTTCTCGGTATCGAGACCCTTGGGCAACCACGACTTGGTGATATTGGTAACTTCCTTAACCACACCGCCGTTGAGCTTGACTCCGACGCCGTCCTCGAAGGCTGAGTTCTCACAAAGCATAATCGTCTTACCGTCGTAGAGATCGCCGATTGAGATTGTGAGGTCGCCCCACTGTGTAAGGAGCATCGAGATGATATACATTACAAGCAGGATAGCAACCAAAGAGCTAAGGATAATCGCATAGCGTTTTTTACGCTTTTTGGCGTCCGCAATCTTTTTGGCTTCTTCCTGAGCGTGGAAGTGGTCGTAAACACTGGACTTTTTGTCCTTAGCCGCTGCGACTTCGTGCTTATGACCCATTTTCGCGACTTCATGAGGAGTTGCGGGATCGATTTGTTTATTCTTTTTTCTTAATGCCAATTCTATCACCCCTTCGGGTTTTTCAGTTTACAATTGATTATGAAATCGGGTTGCCGTTTTCGTCACAACCGAGGAAAGAAAGCTCGATTTTTAAATTAGCGCGCTGAACATCGTTGTCGCACTCAGGGTCTTCACCTTCTGCCCAAAGACGAAGGGTCGCCTGCTTTGGTGTGAGCTTATCAAGATGGAAAAGTTGGTTTGAATCATTATAATCCATTGTTCCCTTGGGCAAATCAAAGGTAGTCAGTCTTGTAGCCGGTGTTCCTTTGTTGGGCTCATAGGTCTTGTACCCATCGTCGGTGTCAAAGCTCATTCGGATAGCCTTGACAACATCACTTTGAGGAGCAGGAGAGCTTGTTGTAACACTTGTGCCTAAGATGTGGGCGTGTTCGTCATCGTCAGTTCCTTCGGTAGTTAGGTGGACGTACATATCAGTTGTCGCGATAAACCAACATTTAAACTCAAGGTAAGCCTTGTTTTCAGAGGCCTTGCTGCCGTGCTGGAATGTATAATCACGACCGTTAGTTGTTGTTACGGGAGAGAGTATCATGTCTTTGATGGATGTATCATATTTACGAAGATATGAATCTATCATAGGGTTAGTTAGCACATGGACATACTGCTCGATGTCGGAGCCGTGGTTTTCCATTGAAATACGAAGATCCTCGCCTGTAGCGATATCAAGTTCAAAGTCCTCAACCCCCGCAAATGTGTTGACGGTAAACCACGCGTAAGTCGCGGTCGTAAGACCGAGTACTGCTAAAATACTAAGGAAGGCGATGAGTCGTTTACGCTTTCTCAGTCTTTTACGGTTTTTTTCAAAATATGATTTTAAAGACACATTATCCCTCCTTAACAGTACAATCAGGGTGCAAAGGCACTATTTGAATCTAATATTGCTATATCATTTTACAATATTTTGGAGGTAAAAGTCAATAATATTTGTGCACTTTCTCGTATTGTAGCCCAATTTTGTGCAACTTTTTTGTTGATTAGATATAGTGCACAAAAATGCACTGAAAACTTTGGTTAATTCGCCAAAAGAAAATTAATTATTTAATATTGACACCGCATTTTCTTTTAATATTTTTGACAAAGATTTTAAAGCATTTTAAAAAATAACCGGGCGCCTTTCAGGTTGCCCGGTATGATTATTCCGTACGTATTAATTATGGAATCCAAATACTATTGATATCTTCCACGCTTCTGTTATCGGGATCGCTGATGGTCAGGATATCTTCGTCTTTATACTTTGATATTTCTATTTCAGGTGATTCGTATTTTTTCAACTTAGTTACCTCCTTGCATTAAGCCAGCCAATGTCTCCCAGTCTGTTGCGCAGTTGTTGAAAGTTTCTCCGCCCTTGAGATAATCGGCATAGTGAACGTTACCGTTTTTATCCTTTACATAGAACTTTACCGCTACTCCGTTGGTATCGCCGATATCGTTGACGGTAAAGGTCACGTACTTATATCCTGTGTCTGCGGAATAATCTCCGTAGTTACCGCTGACATTGTTGCTTGTCTCGGCACAGGAATACATATATTTGCCGGCGCTTACGGCATCCTCATATGTAAGGTCACTGATATTCTCCTTAACCCTGCTTAGTGAGCCTGACGCCGCCGCAATGAATCCATAGTCCTCGGCGTCACGCAGAATTTCTTTTTTCATAACAGCTATGAAGCGGATCGAATGGTCCTCGCTGTTGTCGCTCTTAGTCTGTACGCCGAGGATCTGCAGGTTGCTGAATGTTCGGGAAATGCTGAAATCAACGGTATCCTCGCTATCCCTCTCGAATGTATCATTCAGTTTAATCTCGCTTCCGTCGGCGGTTGTGTAGTAGTCCATATCCTTGTATGCGCCCCATGTACCTGTAGCCTTGCTGTTGGCCGGAGAATTGGTGATTGTATAGCAATTGCCGTCAAGCGGCGCCTCGTCTACAGTCTGATTCCACACGTTGTTCCAGTTGTTTGTAGAATTACTACCGTCCATACGACAGAAGATTACGTTTGTCCATGTACCCGTCGGTACTTCGCCTACATAACAATCCTCATCGGACTTTGTCTGAGACATAGATACCCATTGATTCTGGCTTGTGTTGAGGCCGTTGTAGAAATACATAGCATAGCGCTCGTTATTTTGTTTCCAGTTATCATTCGGCTTGAGGTAGAGTCTGCCGCTGATATTGCTGACAGCCGTAACACTGTGGGAAACGCCGTTTAGCTTTGCTTTTGCCGTATAATGATTTTCGCCGTTGCCGCTTGCCGCGACTACAGGCTGTACCTGAGCTGTATACGGAGAACCGCTGCAGTTGTCATTACATGCGAATGTCGCGGTCGCGTATGAGAAGTTTGCTCCCCAACTCCATGTGGGATCGCCAAAGTAGTGGTTATAAGTTGTTGTGCCGCCTGTAGACTTCTTTGACCACTGACCGGTAGCGGGGTTAGTGTCCTGGGTTACATTGTTGTCGATTGTGTATAAATCATACGATGTCGGATTCAAGTCCAAATCGCCTGTCTGGCACCACTTGTTGTTCCAGTTGTTCTGTGTTGAGTTGCCGTTCATTCGGCAGAATATTACATTTGTATATCCGCCGGATGGAATTTTTCCGCTGTAGATACCGTCGTTGTCGGAATCCGTCATACTAACCCACGCCTCGCCGGCGCCGAAGAAATACATCGCGTAACGCTCGTTACCCTGGCGCCAGCTATAGCTGCCTGTGTTTGGCTTTAGGTAAAGTGTGTCGGAATCTGAGCCTGATGACGAGGCGTCCTCAACATCGTCGGCGTTGTATACAACCGCTACGCCTGTAGCGGAATCAACATTACCCGAGATAAGTCCGTTTGAAACTGTAAAACTATTACCCGTGATATGGTCTGTATATGTACCGTCAACCAGTTTGTTAGCGTTAAGGCGTACTGCTCCGCCGTCCTTTACAACGATAACAGCGCCCTTTGTGCCGCGCTCATTGTAGTAAACCTTGCGGTCTGTAGAAATGTATTCGGACTGACCGTCAAACAGATTCTTAAACTTGTTGACCTCTGTAACCACGTTGGACTTCCAGTTTGTATCAGAGCCGGCAGCGCCCATTGTGCTGTTCGGACGGGCAAGGAACAGCGATGTAGAGTCCGCTCTTGAGCCTACAACCGCCCATGTGCGGTTGATATCATTATTTGATACACTATTGGTCGCGCCGTCCATATATGTGTCGTGAGACTCAGCCCAGAGCACACATTTATCGGCAGATGTACTCTCGAAATATGAGGTGCTGTTGAGAGCTGAGATGTTATTGTTAATTACATTATCACGCGCGTTGTTGCCGGTTGTATTGTCGGTTACGGCATAGTACTTTGTGTAGTTGCTTATCGGGAAGTTCGGACCCGCCTGTCCGAGGATTTCACCATACATAAATGGTTCGGGCTTGCTTTCGTTCTCACAGTAATTTTTAACGCCGTCTATAACAACAGGCCAAAAATCACTTTTGAAATTCGAGCCGTCGTCAGGCGTCTCGATATGCTTAGCCGCGTCAAAACGGAAACCGTCTACTCCACAGTCCACGCAATCCTTCAGCATAGAAAGAACCTTATTCTGAATATAGCTGTTACCCGTATTGAGATCGGGCTGACCCATATGATACTGAGTGATATTGTATCTGCTGTTTTCGTTAGTATAGACGTTGTTGGTGTGATAATAATTTGCGTTCTTCAGGTCGGATTCTACGCCGTTGTTGATATATGCGTATGTACCTCCCTCGTTCCCATTGTTGGCAAGGTGGTTAGCAACGATGTCAACGATAACCTTGATACCGTATTCATCCGCCTTAGCGCAAAGCGCGGTCAACTCCGCCTTTGTGCCGAGCCATGTGTTGCCGTCGGCCACACTAAGTCCGAGCGGCTGGTACAGCTTCCACCACTGACCGTCTAAATTTGTCCATGACGCGTTATAGTCCTTCGGTCTCTGAACAGGAGATGTCTGGACTGCTGTATAACCCGCCGCCGCAATATCAGCCAATTTAGCTTTGATATTGTTGTAAGACCAGCTAAAGCAGTGCAGCACCGCTCCGCCCTGAACGGTCTCCTGAGCAAGAGATTTGTCGCTCTCAGCCGAAACCGCAGTTGTCTGAACAATAGTAAGCATACCGATTATCATAATGAGTGATAACAACATACTTAACGGTTTTTTAATGCTTTTCATCTTTTTCCTCCGTTAATAACCTTTGTTTTTTTAACAACTTGATAAGTATAACATATTTTTATCAATAATACTATATTTATTAACGGGTTTTTACAATAAATAATACACAAAAACAGCGCCTTGTTTCGGCGCTGTTTTCAGCATATCATATATATAGTTTTTCAATTCTGTTTTTCGACTATTTTATACTCATCATAAGGGTTAAAGTAGTTGCAGTCGCGTACGCTGTTTGTCAGAAACCTCGCGTACTCGTCCTCGTCGAGGCTGATGTCGCAGGTATAGCACTCGTACTCCTCGTCATACACATAATGAGCGCAGAATTCGCAGTTAGTCTTTGCCATCCTTATCCTCCAAAAAGCTATATTTATTATATGAATGTGTGTCGGGGTTTTTAAGATATTCAAAGACCTTGTCAATATCCGAGCTGTAAAAGCACAGGCTCGCAACTTCTTTGCTCATAAATCCCTCATCCACCGAATACTGCAGAAATTCGAACAATTTATGGTAATAACCGTTGACATCATACACAGCTATCGGTTTTTTGTGTCTGCCGAGCTGCTTTAGCGTGATAATCTCGAAGTACTCCTCCAGGGTTCCGACTCCGCCGGGCATCATAATAAAACCATCGCTGATGTCTTCCATAATATGCTTGCGCTCGCGCATCGTATCGGTTTTAATAATCTCGCAATCCCAAAAGGTCACGTCAACATTGTCGAAAAACTTTGGTATAACTCCGACAGCCTCGCCGCCGTTTTGCCTGATGCCGCGCGCGACAGCTCCCATAAGGCCGTATTTGCCCGCGCCGAACACGAGAGTATGACCCCCCTCGGCAAGTCTTTTGCCGAGCTCTTCGCCGGCTTTTATGTAGGACTTATCTATTGTCTCGCTCGAAGCGCAGTAAACGCAAATATTCATAAAACCACCTCAATATTATATTTTATCACTTATGAGGATTGTTTTCCACCGTTATTTTCACTATAAATAAAGTAAGATTTTTGTACAGTTTAAAAATATTGTAATATGATATTATATATGTTATAATCACCTTGAGCTACAGATACACGCAAAAAAATAATCGCCCCAAGTTGCAGCCAGGGCGACTATTTAGTTAATCTCTGCGGCTAGCCGTTAATCGGCTCTCCTTGTAGTTCTATTATACAAGTATTTTATAAAAATGTCAATAAAGGAAGTAATGATTATGGAACAAAAACGTAAATTCACCGGAAAAGAAAAAGCTGTCCTCGCTATTCTCGTAATCGCTATGATTGCGGTTGTGGGCGTAGGCGCTTATATAATAGTAAGCAACGTCAACTCCGCCAACGAGCAGGCTACAGCTACACAGAACACGACCGTCGAGTACACCCACCCCGTAACAACCGAGGAAGCATCAAATGCCGACAACACCGAAAAAACCGGAAAAGAATCAAAAAGCAAGACCAAGTCACACACCGCATCAGGCTCGGAAAAAACCGAATCGAAATCCGTAGGCTCGATCTCCCAAAGCCCAGTAAGCGGCAAAACATCCAAGTCAACAGCCTCAAAATCCACACCTGTAAAGAGCAATACCAAAAGCAAGAGCAAGAGCAAGTCAAAAAGCCAGAGCACCTCTAAGCAAAAAGGCAACAAAATCCCGGTTTATACTCCTCAGGAGCATACCTCGCACGCCTCCGATGACGTCTGCTATGTTAACGGCAAGAAATGCTATGTCGGTGATACAATCACTATGACACTCAACCTCAAAACTCCTGTCGTACTCATCAACTATCAGGGCTACACAACCTTTGATAACAGTGTCCTTGAATTCAAGACCGCAGATTCCGAGTCGGGAGCGCTTACAAACTGCAAGGGCAACAAGATTTACTACAACGCCTCAGTCCTCAGCGGACTTGACTTTACCTCGACAGGCACAGTATATTACGCCAAGTTTGTGGTTAAGAAAACAGGTAACGTAACTATCGACAACACCTTTGAGGTTATGTCCGATTTAGCGGATGATTCTCAGGTGCCTCTCAGCAAATGCACAGTCGGAATCGAAATTTTCGACTAACTCAAGATAAAAGAAACCGGGGACTTTCGCGTCAGGCGAAAGTCCCTTTTCTTATTTATTGTGCCGATTAAAGTATTCTTCCATAGCCCTGTCCTCGCGCGCAGCGACTACAATACAGCAATAAAGCATAAAGACTATCAGCGCGGCAACTATGCCGCCGAACACAAAAAACATTTTCGTATTAACACACCGCCTTGTATATATTAATCAGTATCTGCGGATGTGTTAATTTTATCCGTGCTTAGGACGATTTTTTCAACAATCTGGTTCCAACTGTCGGAGAGCTTCCGCCCGGAATAAAATTGTTGAATCTGAACAAACCAAATCCCTGTAAAGCCGAGGAATAATCCAATCCTGCCGCGAGCAGAGGATAATTTCCATCATAGTTATTTGTCCTGCAGCAGAAATACGTATTGTAATTCTCGTTTTCAACCGATGTATGAGGCATACACAGGAAGGGGTTCTGATAATCCCAGCCTATTGCCGATATACAGCCCGCGTCAGGTGCGGTATAGCAAAGTGTAGATTTTCTTGCCGTACTGTCCGTAAAGTCCGCGGGATTCGCGGTTACATAATTTGTTCTGCCTATTCCTCCGGCAAAAACTCCGTCGATATATTCTCTCAGGTTGCCGACAAAGTCCTCGATATAATGATATCGCATTTGTCCCGTAACAGGGTCAAATCCACTCGGCGTTTGCAGTGAGTCTGTTCCTCCGGTATTGCATTTGGAAGAACTCTGACACCGTCCTTTCATTATAGCCTTCGAGTCCTTTTCGGCAAATTCAATCAGCCACAAAAACTTCAGCACGGTGTGATGATACAGATCAATCGGAAAATAGTCTTCGCCGTTCGCAAAACACTTTGTTCTGTAGCTTGCGCGGCTTTCGTTGGATTTCCTCACAGCGCCGCTGACGCTGACGATTTTTCCGTCAGTCTCGCTGCCTCCGTAACATCCGTACATAAACGGCTCCACCGCATACCAGTCTCCTGCGCCCGACGGGTATTTCGAAACCGCGATGTCTGTCAGTCGGTTTTGGCCGTCTGTACCGATACGAAAATACATCCTAGGAAATTTTACAAATTTACCGGCAGTGTCATTTACGATTTCGGTTTCACTCCAAGGGAACAAGTCGTCAAAATCACTCTCTACCGTACCGTTGGTATTGTCTATACTGTATCCCAACGCGGCCGCGTCATCGGTACGAAGCAATTCGGACGAGGACTGATACAGTCCGCTGACGCCGTAGACAGGCTGATTTTTGATATTTCTTATAAGCCCGGCGTAGGAGCTCGTCGGAGTATTAGAAGGAATATCAATCCCCTTTTCTCTTATAGCCTGAGCGATAGAATTAAAATCGGATATCGCCTGAGTTATGTTCTCTGATAAAGTATTCATATTTTCACCTCCTATAAACAGGCAAAAAAAAGAAAGAATTGCGTAAAAAACAGCAATTCTTTCAAAATTTATTATTTTTTAATTGTTATAAATATTTGTCCGCGCAGTTCAAAGCCGAATCTATTACCGCGTCCATATCGTAGTATTTGTATTCGCCGAGTCTGCCGCCGAAGATTACCTTTTCTTCTTTATCGGCAAGCTTTCTGTACTTTTGATAAAGCTCTGAGTTTTTCTTGTCGTTTACGGGATAGTAAGGCTCGTCGCCGGGCTTCCACTCCGAGCTGTACTCTCGGCTGATAACTGTTTTGGGCAGGTCATTTCCGTTTTCGTCTTTTCCGAACTCAAACCACTTGTGCTCGATAATTCTTGTCCACGGAGTTTCCCTGTCGGTATAATTTACCGCTGCGTTGCCCTGGAAGTTTTCGATATCCAGTAATTCGTTCTCAAATCGTACGGAACGATACTCCAGGTTGCCGAGCTCATATCCAAAGTAAGCGTCAATCGCGCCGGTGTAGAGTACCTTGTCAGCCAGAGAATCCAGCTCCGCCTTGTTCTCCAGATAATCAACGCCGAGTCGTACCTCGATACCGTCAAGCATATTAGCGACCATCTTTGTATATCCGCCGACGGGGATTCCCTGATACAGCGCGTTAAAGTAGTTGTTGTCAAATGTAAAACGTACCGGAAGCCTCTTTATGATAAAAGCCGGAAGCTGTGAGCAGTCTCTGCCCCACTGCTTCTCGGTATATCCCTTGATAAGCTTTTCGTATATATCGCGTCCTACAAGGGAAATAGCCTGTTGCTCAAGATTCTCCGGCTCGCCGGTAATCTCTTTTTTCTGCTCCTCAATCTTAGCCTTTGCCTCATCGGGAGTAACAACCCCCCACATTTTGTTAAAGGTATACATATTGAACGGAAGCGAAAAAAGCTCGCCCTTATAGTTTGCTACAGGAGAATTTGTAAAGCGGTTGAACTCCGCGAATTCATTAACATAATCCCAAACTCTCTTTATATTTGTGTGGAAAATATGCGCGCCGTATTTGTGCACGTTGATACCTTCGATTTTCTCGGTATATACATTACCCGCGATATTGGGGCGTTTGTCTATAACAAGGACTTTTTTCCCTTTTTTCTTAGCCTGCTGAGCAAATACCGCTCCGAACAAGCCTGAACCGACAATAAGATAATCGTATTTCATACTGTAACCCTCACTTTAGCTGTAATACTGCTTATACCATTCGGCAAAAGCCCTGAGTCCTTCTCTTATCCCTATTTTAGGAGTAAAGCCGTAGTCATTCTCCAGCGCCGCAGAATCCGCGTATGTAACAGGAACATCTCCGGGCTGCATTCCGACGAGCTCGCGGTGTCCCTCAAAATCATAATCCTCAGGCAGCACCTCTGCTCTTACGAGTTCCTCCTGAAGCGTGCTGATATAATCGAGCAGGTTTTCGGGAGTTCCGCCGCCGATATTATATACAGCATACGGCGGAAGCGGAAGTCCGTCCTCGCCGGTAGCTTTTTCGGGAGCGCCCTGCATAACGCGGTATACGCCCTCCACGATATCGTCGATAAAAGTAAAGTCGCGCTTGCAGTTTCCGTAGTTGAAAATCTGGATTTTCTCGCCGCGGCTAAGCTTTTTGGTAGCGCTGAAATAAAACATATCGGGACGTCCGGCAGGTCCGTAAACCGTAAAGAACCTCAGTCCTGTAGACGGAATATTATACAGCTTGCTGTAGCTGTGAGCCAAAAGCTCATTACTCTTTTTTGTCGCGGCGTAGAGGCTGACGGGATTGTCAACCTTGTCGTCTACACTAAACGGCACTTTTTTATTGCCTCCGTATACACTTGAGCTCGAGGCGTATACAAGGTGCTCTACAGGATTATGTCTGCATGCCTCAAGGATGTTAAAGAACCCGATCAGGTTGCTCTCGATATATACATCGGGGTGATCGATAGAATACCGTACTCCCGCCTGAGCCGCGAGGTTAACCACAACTGCGGGCTTATAGTCCGCAAAGACCTTGTCCACCAAAGCCTTGTCCGCCAGATTTCCTCTTACAAAAATATGTTCAGCCGATGATTTTTCGGCGGCTTTTTCAATCCGTTCAAGTCGATATTCCTTTAGCTCGGGCTCGTAGTAATCGTTCATCGAATCAAACGAGATTATAGTGCCCGAGGTCATCTCTTTAAGCAATCGCAAAACCAGGTTCGCGCCGATAAATCCGGGAGAACCCGTAACCAGAACAGTTTTTCCGTTTAGTTCAATTTTTTGTTTCATAATTCCTCCAAAACAGAGAAGATTTTGATTTTATACTATTATATCATACTTATATATCCTGTCAACCGCGCAATAATATACCTCTTGTAAATCATTACGTTTTTATGTATAATATATTGCGGAATCGAGGTGAGAATATGGACGAGTGGATTGAACATCCCCAAATTCTTAAAAATATTAAATTCACGCTCAGCCTTCTGTCGTCGGTTATAAACGAAACCGTACCCTTACAGCCTGATTTTCAGCCTGACTGGAATTTTATTCACAGCTTTACAAAAAAGCACAATGTCGACAACACTGTGTTTTATGCCATAGAGCAGCTGAATAATAAACCCGAACCACAGCTTTACAAAAACTGGAAGAACAACCGAAATAAGTGCGTTCACCGCAATATGATTCAAAGGCAGGAGTTCTCCGCGATATGCTCCGCTTTCGAGCAAAACGATATTGACTTTATGCCGGTAAAGGGCTTTGACGTCAGCAGCCTGTATCCTATTGAGGCAGCGCGATATATGAGCGATCTTGACATACTTATCAGGCAAGACCGCGACAAAGCCGGAGACATCCTGCTCGAAATGGGTTATACAATCAAAAAACACGACATTGACTATGATATGCCATTTACTAAACCTCCGTTTATGGTGGTTGAGCTGCACAACAATCTTTTCCCGATGCATTCTCCCTATCGTTCATATTTTGACGAAGTTTTCCTGAGATGCACAAATACGGGACATCAGTATTCGTTAAACGTCGAGGACTTTTATATCTACGAAATCGTCCATCTTTTCAAGCATCATTCCGACGGAGGAACGGGGATAAGGTCGATGATGGACTTTTACCTTATTAACAACACTGTCTTGCCGAAAGCCGACACGGAAAAAATCCGCAACGAGCTGGATAATCTGGGATTGCTGGATTTTTCAAATCTTATCGGATTTATCGCCGACAAATGGTTTAGGCGCAACGACTTCGACTCCTTCTCCGAGGACGAGACTTTCATCCTGTCCAGCGGAACCTATGGCACCGCCACCCACTCGGTAATGCAAAACGTCTCGAACAGCACAAAGTCACAATATGTAAAGAACCGGCTCTTTCCTCCCAAAAACAATATGCTGGAGTATTTCCCAAAGCTGAGAAAGCGTCCGTACCTTTTGCCGTTTTACTATATCTACAGACTTATAAGAGGTCTGTTCTGCCGAAATCAAAAGGTAATCAATGAGTATAAGATAATCAAAGCGAACAAGAAACCTCGCTCGTGACAGCGCAGCGTGCTGCAAAAAAACAAACCGTCGTAGCTTTTACGACGGTTTTCTTTTAGTTTTTCATACTAAGTATTATATCGCAGATTCTGTCGACTTCCTCAAGCTTTAAATCGGAATAAAGCGGCAGAGTCAGTACTCGCTTGCTTATATGCAGCGCGACCGGAGTTTTGTCTACGCTGTATTTGCCGTTGAACGCCGAGAATGTATTGGTAAGCGGATAGAAATATTTTCTGGCGCCGATACCGTTGTCCGCAAGCTTCGCAAAGACTTCCTCTCTGCTGGCGCCGAACTCACCGGGCTCAAATACAGCCGGGAAATATGCGTAGTTTGGCTTGACATCCTTCTGAGGTTTCCATACCGTAATACCCGCAACATCCGACAGTCTGTCGATATACCTGTCGACAACTGTTTTTCTTTTTGCGATTTCCTCGTCAAGGTGACGCAGGTTGCAGATTCCCATAGCGGCGCAGAACTCGTTCATCTTGGCGTTTGCGCCGACAGAGCTTACTTCTTCGGGACCGTGAATACCGAAGTTTTTAAGGTCATAAAGAATCTTTCCGAGTCTTTCGCCCTTAAAGCTTACGGCTCCGCCCTCGATGCTGTTAAACACCTTTGTAGCGTGAAAGCTAAAGCAGGACGCGTCGCCGAAGTTGCCGATTCCAACGCCCTTGTAGGTCTCTCCAAAGGTGTGGGCAGCGTCGTAGATAACCTTTAGATTATACTTCTTTGCAAGGCGGTCTATCTCCTCGATATTGCATATATTTCCGTAAACGTGCACAGGCACAATAGCGCTTGTGCGGTCGGTAATCAGTTTTTCAAGCTTGTTTACGTCCATTGTGTATGTATCCGGGTCGATATCACAGAACACAGGCTCAAGACCGTTTCTGACAATCGCGTGAGTTGTGGACGCAAAGGTGAACGGAGTAGTGATAACCTCGCCCTGCAAATTCATAGCCTGCATAGTAAGCTCCAGAGCCATATGGCCGTTTGTGAGCAGCTCGATGTTCTCGACGTCCATATAATCCTTAAGCATAGCCTGAAACTCTTTGTGCTTGGGGCCCATATTTGTGAGCCAGCAGTTGTCCCACATACCCTTTATTTCGTCTATATACTCGTCAAAATCAGGCATTGACGATCTTGTTACAAGAATCTTGTTTGTCATACGCCCTCCTCTGTTTTAAGAAAATCACTCTTTAGTATAGAATACATCAGCATATCGGCGTATTTGCCGTTTTTATATCTTGCCTCGCGTTTCTTTCCCTCATAAACAAATCCGACTTTTTCGTAGAGACGCTTTGCTCTTTCGTTGCCGTCGACCACGCTTAGCTCTATTCTGTGAAGATTGAGGTTAAAAAACGCGTGTCTGAGCATTTCCTTTACCGCGAATGTACCCATTCCCTTTCCTCTGTCAGCGCTGCTGCCTATCATAATATGAAACTCAGCCGAGCCGTTCATATGATTTATCGACACCAGACTCGCGAGTCCGAGTATTTCGTCGCTGTCGTCTGATGTAACTGCGCATCTGACAGCTGTGGAACGGTTTGCCATATAGCTGTCAAACCATTTGCTGTCGACCTCGCTGTTAATATATCTGAACGGCGCTCCGAGATAATCAATAAGCGTCTTGTCGTTGCGCCATTTATTGATTACGGGAACGTCCTTGCGTTCGATTTCTCTCAGTTTATACATTTCAGTACCTCCCGGACTAAACAGTCCATATCCTCTGTTGTGTATCTTTGGTCGATCGGCAACGGCAGGATGTTCTGAGCCATATTATACTCCCGGCTGTCCTCGCCGCAGGTCTCGAAAACATAAGGCCAAAGGGTCGGTATATATATCTTCTTTTGCTGTAGCTGCTTTCTTATTTCGCTTCCGCCTTCGATATAAAGCGGATACATATACGCTCCTTCTGGAGCCGACAATCTCAGCTTGTTCAGCTCCCCAAACGCGTTGTGCAGAAGCCTGAAATTCTCTGTACGTCGATTTCTGACAAATTCATAATCAACGCCTCTGAGCAAATTTTCGGTTAGGCGCGACATCGTTTTTACAGGTTCGTTTTTAAAAAGCCTGTTGTTATCGACATACTCACCGTAGAACTCTGAGGCGGTTTTCTCGAATCTGCCGAGCAAAAACCTCATCCTGTCGTAGCTTAAGTCCTTTTCAAGCTCTTCGTCAAGCCTTGTGTCTGTATACAGGAAGGCTCCGTCCGCCACGCCGAAAAACTTTCGGCAGGTATACAACGTATCAACTCCGCTTACAGGCTCCTGAAAATAAGCCTGAGCGTTATCGACGATGATTCTTTCGTATTTTTCTCTGAGCTTTTCGATAGCGGACGCGCCGAGCTGACCGTAGTAGTTTACTATATACAGCCATTCGTTTTCTCCGAGGCTGAGATTTTCGGGCATAAAGCGTTCGTCTGTGTGGTAAAACTCTGTTTTGATATTCTCTCTGTCACACACGTTTTTTACCGAATCACAGAGGAAAAACGGAATATACAGCTTTTCGATTTTCTTAGCCTTTGCGAGATACACAAGACAGCTTCTGCCACAATTAAGCGCAACCGCTTTGGAATGCAAAAGCTCTCCCCTGTTTTTCTCAAGCTCAATATAGCCGCCGAATTCTTTCATACTTTCTCCAACAATACTGTTTTATTTACTCCAGCACAACCTCGATCCACTTCTCGGAATTGTCCGTCATATCGAGCATCTGCTCCATAGAATCAAACTTCATAATCAAAACGCCGAGGGTTGTGTTGGCTCCTGTAAAAGCCTTTATTTCGTCACCGGGTTTATTGAGGATGTGGTTCTCGATAATATGAGACCTGCCCTCGTCGGTGATTTTTATTTCCTTTAATATTCCGTCCCTAAGACTGTGAACAGCATAGTAAGCGTAAAATCCGTTGGGCTCAGTCATCTTGCAGTCGATTTTCTCGCCCATAGCCGCGCGCACCGAATACTCAACAAGGTTAACCCCCGTGGCGTACTCGATAATCTGCGGAATATAATTGCCTCCGTCGCGCGGAGCAACCTCCATAAGATAGACGTTGCAGTCCTTGTCGATACGCAGGTCAAAGTTATATGTAGTCGTTTTCATATCGAGCGCTGTAAGCAATCTTTGTATCTCCGAATGAATCTTGTCGTGAACTTCCTTCGGCATATTATACGGGAAGCTCGCCGCGATCGGTACAAAAGGATTCACGCATTTTGGATTAAAATGGTCGTTGGCAAAGCAGCGGAACACAAGCTCTCCGTCAACCGAAAGTCCGTCGCCTGCAATCTGGTAGCCGAACTTCTCGACAAACTCCTCGACAACGATTTCCTTTCCTCTGGAATAGGAAAACGCGTATTCGATTTTATCCTCCGCCTCATCGGCAAGATTGATCTTTCCGACACCCTTGCTGCCGGAGGAATCAACAGGTTTTACGATAACCGGAAGCTTAAAAACTCCGCCCGCGATATCCTCAACAGCTTTTTTTGCGTCGGTATAACCCTTTGCCTTTGGAGTACAAAATCCGTTTTCGCTCAAAAACTCTCTGAACTTGCTCTTATTACAAAGAATGTCGACCGATTTGTACGGATTTGTCGGCAGTCCCAGCTTCTCCGCTACATAAGCCGCCGAAGGAGCGGCGGGGTCTGAGGCATAGGCGAGAACTCCGTCAACGTTTTCTTTTTTCGCGACCTCAAGCACAGCATCCTTGTCGGTTGTGCTTACAAGATAAAACTTATCAGCCGCATACTGCCCCGGATTATCGGTAAGAAAATCACAGAGCACAGTATAATAACCGAGCCTCTTCGCGGTTTCTATAGCTACAACCTGTTGAGCCGAACCGCCCAGCATAAGTATTTTTTTCAATAATATCACCTGTTTTTTTGACTATATTGCCAACTTTTTTCTTACTGCAAAAATGAGGTAGTAGAGTCCTGTTCCCAAAAGCAATGCCGCGACAAGAGCTATAAACGGAATAAAAAGGTTATAGCTTCCGAACAGGCCGGTCAGATAATACTCTATTACATACGAGATGTTCTGATGAATGATGTATACGGCATAAGACACCGTTCCCAAAAACACAAGAACCCTGTTGGACAGAAACTTGGTTTTTGTATTAATCGCGAAAAGCACCAGCAATGCAGCGATAAACACACATACAAGCTGCATTATACTCTTGCTGATTACCAGATATCCGATGGACGCGGCGATTGTAGTTCCCCAAAAAACGCAATCCATTTTTTCATGACGTTGTTTCAGGTTATATATCGCTGCTCCGATACAGATTATTCCGACGTAGCCTCCTCCCAGCAAAAGCGGCAGTACAGGGATTTTCACCTTCAGCAACACCGCGCTGCATCCGAGCCATATCAGGTATACAAACCACTTATCCGTCAGCCTGAACTTGTGCAGCGCCGAGAAAACAATCGTCATTCCCAGCAATATGGTGATATACCAGTGGGCTCCGTCAATATATTTTTGTCCGATAAAGCCGTTTACAAAAAACGTATTGGACAACAAATCGAGATAATTCGGCTTGTCAATCGGCAGTGGACTCAGGTTGACCGTAAAAAAGATAATTACAATTCCCACAAAGTATTCCGGCCACAGCCTGAGTATTTTTTTCTTCAGAAAAGCTAGGATACTGTATTTGTCGCCCTTTGGCTTTGCGGACAAAAAATACGAGGAAAACAGTAAAAAGATACATACTCCCAAAAATCCGAGGCTGTCAAACCCGAAAAACGAAAGGCTTGTGTCAACGTACAGCTCCTGATACCTGAAAAACAGGTGAAAAACCACTACCATCAGCAGTCCGATTCCGCGCAGTCCTTCGATATTAAGATTTCTTTTTGTATTTTGCATATTACTATTCTTTCTTTATTTTATTACTCTGCTAACAATTTCTTTTATTGTGTTTTTTGCGGCAATTCTATCATTGAACCAAACTTGTAATCCCATTCTTCGGGGTCAAACGGAACTATGCCGCTCCAATGGAAAAATGTTAATTCTCCGAAATACACTTTTCCGTTTACCTCATAAAAATCCACGCGTACATGAGGAAATCCCACGGATAATTTCTCCGCTAGTTCTTGCATAAGTTTTAGATTTTCGGGAGGATCGGGGTATACATCCGCGTTTGGATGTCCGTTTGTAAAATCCAAATGATTGAAGTCCATATCAAAGAAATCAAATTTGGTTTCGCTGTCACTTTGTCGGTCAGACGCAATAAACAACGCTTTCGCTGATCCGTTAAAACAGAAAAACTTATAATCTCTCAGTTCTTCTGTTTTAGCGTCCTCCTTATATTCCTCCGCAATAATCCTGGGCTCAACATCCTTGTACGGCCACTCCCGACCCATCAGGTAGAAGTTGTTTTTTTGAGATTTTTCAATTATTCTTTTAGCTTTTTCTATATCAAAAGTCTCTTTATCTCTGCATATAACCACTCCGCCTGAGTCGTGAGTTGTTTTAAGCACAAACTGATTAGGTAAAGAGTTAAAATCAATATCGCCGAAATTTTTCCAAACACCCAGGGTTGGAATAATATACTGATCGCCTATTATGTCGGCAACAATCTTTTTGGCTTCGTATTTATCCACCAATTTAGTGTACTCTTTTTTTCTGTTATACAGTTTAAGCCATTGAAGCTTTTCGTTATATGTCTGAGGGTTATCGAGGTTTAGTTTTTTCCCCATATTTGCCCAATAAAAAATTTTAAGATACTTTTCGTCGGTCAAAAAGTTAAAAACATTTCTGGCCGATAAATATCTGATTACCTTTCTGATAAACGGACTGTTCATTATTCCACCTCGTTTGCTTTGTGCTGACAGAGATTAGTTTTTTCCTTTTTTTAGAAAATCTTTAGCTGAAGATAAAACGTATGTTGCAGCTTTCATTCTAAACAAAAACGCGAGACCGATATAAACCACTCCGCCACAGAAAACCTGTAACAACAGCGTGATCAAATTTGAAAGCGGAAGCAGTTGAATCGGCATAATTACCGCCAGCATAATTGCCGAAAGTATCATCGGCGGCAGTATATCCTGAACCTGCTCCTTTATCGAATATCCCAAAAGCTTTCGGTTTGGGAAAGTATTGTATACAAGCGAGAAAACGCCCATAAACGCCAATCCGATAATAACCGCGTAAATGTTAATCTGCGATGTAAGCAGCAATACAAGCAGTGAAAGCGAACGCTTGATAACCTCAAGCTTTAAGAAAGTGTCCGAACGTCCAATCGCGTTAAAGGACTGCATATTAGCTGTGCTTAGAATGTTTATTCCGAACGAAATGCAGAAAAGCTGCATCATCGGGATCGAGGGCGCCCATTTAGCCGTAAGCGCGAGATATACGAACGGTCCCGATACGGCAATCAATCCCGCCATTATCGGACATACCAAAAACGAAGTCATCGACATCATTTTTCTTGTCGCGCTTTTAAGCTTGGCTATATCGTCCTGCACCTTGGCAAGCGCCGGGAACATTACGTTCGAGATTGTCTCGTTAAGCGTGGTTGTAAAGGTCTGCGGAACATTTTGTCCTCTGTTGTAATATCCCAGTACATCCTTGGAGAATACTTTGCCGATAACCAGCGAGAACAAGTTCTGGTGCAGCGTACCTATAATCCACGCGACGGTAAGCTTCCAGCTGTAGCTGAACAGGCTTTTGAATCTCGCGAACGAAAACAGTTTTTTCGGCTTCCACTTTACAAGCAGCAGAAGGGTTATAAACACAGCTATTTTCATAGCAATCTGCGAGATAATCAGCGCCCAAACGCCGTAACCCATATATGCCAGAGCGATTCCGACTCCGCCGTGCACGATTACGCCGATAACATTGGCAAAAAAGCTTTTCTTAAACTGCAGCCACTTTCTGAGGGCTGTAAGCTGAATCGAGCTCAGCGCCTCCAGAATCAGCACAACCGACATTACCCTGAGATAAATGCTCAGGTTCGGATCTTTGTAGAAGTCCGCGATAAACGGCGCGAAAACAAATAATAAAACTACAAGCACCGCCGCCAATCCCAGCTGGATATAGAAAATCGTGTTGAAGTCGGTGTCGTCGGCGTCTTTTTTCTGGATGATCGCGTTGCCCAGACCATTGTTAATCAGCGTTGTCGAGAATAGTATAAACACATTGAGTATGGCGACTATGCCATAGTCCGAGGGCATAAGCAATCTTGCCAGAACTATCTGCAGCAAAAAGTTTATTATCTGTATGCTGCCTCTTTCCAGGAATTTCCATATTATTCCAGAAAAGACCTGTTTTTTCAGTTTGTCTGATTGACCCATTTTCTCATTTCCTTTTTATGCGTCTTGCGGTAAAGCGCTCGTCTGCCCCTCTTGGCGATTGTTCGCATTGCCTTAAAGGGCATAGCTGTTCTATAGCGCGTATCAAGTCTCTTTTTCTGTTCATTAAAGCCCTTTTTATCAAGCCTTATCTCATGCAGCCAGTGCTGCGCCAAAAGAGTTGACATTCTTTTGTATACAAATCTTTTGCAGTTATATTTATACTCAAAATACTCGTCGGCGTTTTCGGTTATTGTAAACATCATATCGGTGTATTTATTGGCATTGTTTTTTTGTGCCGCCTGAAAGCTCGACGATGTGTTCGGTGTTAATCTGTGCGAGAGCATCGGCTCCGGAAAACAGTAAATCAATCCCTTATCATATAAAAGAAGTCGCTGGAACACATCTCCCATAGTAGGAACGCAGAAACGGACTTTCTCATACTTTTCTCCGTCAACGGGGATAATGTTTCTGTACAAAAGCGTATTTGTGTGAATCACAAAGCCGTTATTAAAGAAATCATTCATTGAATACTGCTTGTCGCACTCATACGGCATAAGCGACAGGCACTTTATCGAGTCGTCCTCGAAAACAACATAATAGTTCGCTCCGACCGCTGAACATTCGGGGTGAGCCTCAAGATAATCAACCTGCTTTTGGAGCTTGTTTTCGTCGCACCAGAAGTCGTCGGATTCCATATTGGCGACGTATTTACCTCTGCACGCCTTTCTGACGTCGTAGCCGTTTTTAGCCGCGCCCTCGTTTTTATCCTTTATAATAAGCTTAAAAATATCGGGGTGCTTCTCTTTATATGCGAGGAGGATTTCTTTTGTACCGTCGTTGGAATTGTCGTCGCCGACTACAATTTCTATATCAAAATTCACCTTCTGCGCCAGGATGCTGTCAATACATTTCCTGATATATTTTACGTGCTTATACGACAGCACAATAACGCTGACTGTTGGCATATCAGACAATTCTATTCTCCTCCTTTTCGGGACAGCACATCGTAAACCAGGCTATAGCGTAAAACAACTGTATGTATTTATCGTTATACGAAACAATACCGTATTCCGATATAAACAGCGCTATAAATATACATCCCATAATCAGCTTTTGGCTGTTTTTGTTTATAACTACCTTGCGGAATCTTCTCAGCACGTCAAAATACATACTGTAGTAGATGATAAATCCAACTAAGCCGACGTCAACAAGCACCTCGATAAAATTGTTGTGAGCATACGTACCCCCGGCACCTGCCCATGTGTCCAAATGGCCTACCAGAACGCGGTAATTATCCGCTCCGTAGCCCAAAACAGGTTTTTGTTTAAACCAGTCAATTCCCCATTCAACAAGCTGGAAACGGAACGCGGTACTACCGTCGGCTTTTTCTTCGTTAAATACGGTATTAGCCAACTGTTCAAGTCGGTTTCCGCCCAGATTATACAGGAAAGGTATCTTCGTCAGCGCAATCCACAGCACCGCGACTATCGCTATAACGACTAATACCTTACCCAAAAGCTTTAGCCATGATTCTGATTTAAGCAGATAATACAATCCCAGTGAAACCGGAAGCAGTACAAGTGCCTTTCTGGACGAAGTCAAAACTACAAAAGCCAGATTCATAGCCATACACACGTAGTAAATCCAGCGATAGTTAGGCTTGCACTTTTGCTGTATCAATATCCACAGAGCCAGAACCGCTCCGACGGCGGAATGCAGTCCGAGAGTGTTGGAGTTGAATCCGTTTGATTCGATAAAACGGGACTTCAAGAATACAAATACTCCGAATCTGCCGAATACATACAATCCCAGAATAACGGAAACAATCGCTAAGGCTTTCATAGCGATAAGCGGAACATCCTCGCTGTCCGACGAGTAGCACAATCCCAAAAAAGAGATAATCGTGCCAGCGTTAACCAGCATTGTGATCGCGCTGGCTTTAGCGACAGAAGCGTTTTTTGCGTATATACACGATAAAACGCACATCAAAGCAAAGGCTAAAAGCCATATGTAGTAGGCATATATCTTTACTCGTCTCTCCAAGAGAATTACGACAAAGAACAATCCCGCCACAAATACTCTTGAAAGCTTGATAAATATACTTCCGTCAAAAAAAGTACTTGCCGCGAATATATAAAAAATAATACCAAATAAAATCAAGTGATTCTTTTTAAGTGTCATATTATATCCTTTACTCAAAAATCATCATTTTTCACTGAACAGATAATCATACCAATCATCAAAAACTTGTTTGCTCGTAAGCTTACCTCTTATTTTGTAAGCTTCATCGCTAAGTGTTTCGGCATTATTATCCGCTGCCATATATCTCATAGCGTCCGCGAGCTGAGCGTCGGACCCTACGTCAACCAAAATACCGTTTTTCTTATTCTCGATAAGCTGCTTCGGTCCTCCGGACGGACAATCGGTAGAAATTACCGGCATTCCCATACACATAGCCTCAATCAGCGAGTTGGGCATTCCCTCGTAATCGGACGATAACACGAACATCGCCTTACTGTTCATCAGCTCAAGCACATTGTCTTCTCTGCCCGGCAACTCAACTTTACCGCCGAGCTGTAAGTCCGCAATCATTTGCTCGAGCATTTCTCTCTCCGGCCCCTCGCCGTATATAACCATATTGTATTCGGGATAATCCCTGCTAAAATCCGCAAACGCCTTTATCAGCATAGGGAAGTTCTTTTGTTTATATAAACGGCTCGCAGCCGCGACAGTCTTTTCTCTTTCTCCCGTAAAGCGTTCGGGGATCCTCGACGAGTCAACGGGATTGGGCAATACTACGCCTTTCTTCTGTATCTTTTCGGAAAAAAACGACTTTGCCATTTCCGTCTGAAAAACAATACCCTTAACAAAGGGATACATCATTTTTCTGAGCGCTCTTGTAACCTTGGAATCCGGCATCACCCACGGGTTGTTCCTCTCGGAAATATACACGGGATACTTTGTTCCGAGCAAAGCGAGAATTATATAAACTCCCGTATCCTCCGGCATTGTCAGGACGATATCGGGGTTCTCGGTCTTTACGATTTTTCGGACTTGCTTAAGTCGCTTTATCCTGTCGACAAGACTGTTATTTGATTTTTTTCCTATAGGCTTAATAACTATTCTCTCGTCCAGCTTATAGCCTATCTCCCTGTCGTCGGTAGTTATAATCACACATTCCGCGTCGCGCGACACAAAATAATTTGACAACTGAGCGATTACTCTCTCCGCTCCGCCACCGAACAGGTTTTTTGTAACAATTACTATTTTTTTCATAAAAACACTTTTCAAAAATTTTATAGAATACTGTGAGACACGATCTCGCCGGCCTTGATTACTGTACCGGACTTTATCTCGATCGGACCGTAGACACCGGCGTTAGTATAGATAATTACGTCATCCTCAAACACAGGCTGGTGAAACACCTTTCCTTCGCTGTCCACACGCGTCTTACCGCTGTTTCCGCCTATTGTAACACCCTGATAAACCTTCAGCCTGCCTTTTGAAATTACATTCATACCGATTACAGTACCCAGTCCGTGCACAAGCACAAATCCTCCCGCAAGGTCGGCGCGGTAATCAATATCCGCGTGAAACAACAGTCTGTTGATATACCAGATTATCTTGCTGATAAACGACAGATGTATGCGATAGAACATATTGGACAGACGAAAAAGGCATACACAGTGAAAACAGGGGTTTAAAAGTATAGTCGCTATTTTCTTGCCTACGCCTTTACCGGCGGTAAATTCTTTGAAATCTTTGGGTAATCTCATAAAGACCTCTCAAAATAAATATCTCTCAGCTTTCGCGCTTCCGTATTAATATCAAATCCGGCTTCCCGAATTATCGGAACAGCCATTGCGGCATTCGCGGCTTTATCGGAGTTGTCAGCTATTGCAAGCAGCTTTTCCGCCCATTTTTCGGATCCTTCGTCAAGCGACATAAAATCTATCAGCCCTGTCAGGTTGGACTGCGGAGTAATAGTATCCGCAAAAAGGCACGGAACTCCGTTAATCTGCCACTCAATAGCCACAAGCGGGAGTCCCTCGAACAGCGACGGCAAAACCGCAGCGTCCATAGCCTGGATATAATCCTCTGTATTGCTGACGGGGCCGGTAAAGATTATTTTATCGTAAACTCCGAGCGTCTTTGCCTTTTGCTCAACTTCGCTCCTGAGAACCCCGTCTCCGAGCAACAGGAACGCGGTTTCCGGCCTCATATCGCTGACCGACTTACATATGTCTATCAGGAAATCGTGATTCTTCTGTCTGTGAAAACCGCCTATATGACCTATCACAGTTTTATCTGCCAGTCCGAGCTCAGCCCGAACCTCGGCAGCCTTGTCGGCGTTATAAGCGTATTTATTTACGTCGCGTCCGTTTTTCAGTTCAACAAAGGGCTTGCCCCTATAAAGCCACTTGCCCGCGTCCTGACCACAGGCTAAGGCGTCGGTATACAGCGCGGAAAACAAAGGATACAAAAGCCTGTGCATCACCGGATGGTCGGTAGTTGTGTTGTGTACGTGCGTAAGTCTGCGCTTAATTCCGCCGAGCTTGCATCCCAACAGCTCAAACGCCATATTAGCGCTGTTGCCGTGGATGTGTACCAGGTCGTATTTTTCTCTTTTGGCGAGCTTTCTAAGCTCCATAACATATTTAAGCGGATTGGATTTTTTTATAACATAATATCTCGCGTTGTTCTGCTTAAACCATTCTTTGAATTCATCGGAGGGTTCCTTGGTTGTCACAAAATCAATGTCGAGGTCTGTCTTATCCATAGCGTCGTAGTAATCCTTGATTACAAACGCCATACCGTTGTTGTTAAAAATAATGGTGTTCAGTATTAAAACTTTCATTTTAACCCCGCAGCGCGTTATTCTTTGCCGATAGGTAATTCGAGCATAGCTCCCGTTTTATAAATAAATTCTTTAGGCTCCATTTTGTCGAATCCGGCGCCGTTGGTAAACGTCAGCTCTCCGAAATAAATCTTTCCGCCGGCGATATAAAAATCAACGCGAACATGGAGAAAATCCTCGGAAAGCTTCTTGGCGTATTCAAACAGTTTGTCGAGACACTCAGGCTTCGGAACTGTTTTTCCCGATTTGCCGTAGCTTACGGCGTATCCGTCCATAAGCTCCCAGTCACAGGTATAGAAGTCTCTTTTATGAGAAGTGAATCTGTCCGAATCCACACAAATAAATCCCGGCTTGCCGTTAAAGCAGAATATTTTATAATCCTTGAGCGGCTCGTCGTCATCGGATTCAATAAAATCCTCGACGATTACTCTCGGACGTTCAACGCCGTAGAACCACTCTCCGTAACAGGCCAGGAATTTTTCCTTAAGCCATTTTTTACACTTAGCGACAACCTCTTCTCTGTCAAGCTTGGAGGTGTCCTCACAGATTATGTTGAACGTAGAGCCGTGCGTTACCTTGATTACGCATTTTTTCGGGAGCTTGTCGAACGGGATATCCTCCGGATTAAAGCCCTCCCAAATAAGATTGTTGAGTATCTCGCCGCAGCCTTTGCTCTCGACATACTCTCTTACCGCGTATTTATCACAACATTTCGGCATAAGCGGATTCTTGTCATACAGCTTTATCCACTGAAGCTTTTCGTTGTAGGTTTTAGGGTCTTTTAAGTCAAGCTTATATCCGAGCTTCAGCCTGAAAAGAGTTTTTAGCGTAAGCTTCGGACTGATTTTGTACAAAATATTAAAAGGTGTCAGTATAATACTTTTCGTAATATTATCCATACATTCTCCTTATATTCCCGTGATAAACTCGTCTATACTTTCGATTATCGTATCGGTATTACTCTCGTATTTTTTGAACTCGTGAGTTTTTACATATTCCAGCGCTTCCTCAAGCTGAGAGCAGTCGTCACAGGCGAAAATCAGTCCAAGCTCCCTGAACTGCTCCAAAAGCTGAAGCTGGTGGTCGTCGACGTGTTCGCCGTATTTAGCAAGTCTCGCGACGGCGATAACCTTCTTCTCTTTTTTTACCGCGCCGATAATCGCTCCGGTGCCGCCGTGAGTGATAAACACATCGCATTTTGACGTATATTCGGCAAACTCATCGCGGTCTAAAAACGGTTTAAACGGATAGTTCTTCGGCTCATAGTCGCTGTAGCCTGTCTGAGCGAACACCTCTTCGTCTGTCTTTTTGTCCGCGACCAGCTCGTCCACGGCCTTAAGAAGCCTGTTAAACTGGAATTTCTGAGATCCAAGCGTAATAAAAATCATAATCTCACCATCAATAAATACCGCCGAGGCAAATCGCGTCGGGATAGAACTCCTTCATGCTTTCCCACTGAACATAGAACCTGTCGGCGTACTTATATAGGAATTTTCCCGTTTCGGTAGGAGAAGTGATTTTCGCGAAGCTTTCTATATATATAAGCTTCCTGCGGAAAACCTTAGCCAAAAGACAAATCGGTATCATAGCGAGAACGCCCGTTGTTATAACTACATCGGGGCGTTCTTTAAGAAATACAAAAAGCGATCTGAACGCGTTTATAATCATCGCGAAAATAAAAAGCTTTTCTTTGCGGTTAACCTGAAGCATAAAATACGTCTTATGACCTTTTACCTCTGCGTTATATAATGTTTTTTCTGTAACAACAAAGCTCTGATACTTGTCCATAAGAGGCCTGAGCATAAGCAGCTGCTCGTAGTGGCCTCCCGAAGAAGCGGCAAAGCAAACTTTTTTATTCTTCCTGCTCATCTTAGTCTCTTTTAAATATATCTCTTGTATAAACCTTATCGGCTACATCGTCAAGGCAGCTGTCGTAGCGGTTTGCGATAATCGCGTCGCAGGCGGATTTGAACCTCTCCAGTCCGTTGACTACAAGAGATCCGAAGAATGTCACTCCGTCCTCCAGCGTCGGCTCATATACGATAACCGTAGCTCCCTTGGCCTTGAGTCGTTTCATAACGCCCTGAATCGAGCTCTGGCGGAAGTTGTCCGAGTTGCTCTTCATCGTCAGGCGGTACACTCCTATAGTAATCGGACGCTCCTTGGCGGCGTTCCATACGCTGTTGGCCGAATAATAACCCGCCTTCTCGAGCACTCTGTCCGCGATAAAGTCTTTTCTGGTACGATTGCTTTCTACGATAGCGGACATCATATTCTGAGGTACGTCCTTGTAATTCGCTAAAAGCTGTTTTGTATCCTTCGGCAGGCAGTATCCGCCGTAACCAAAGGACGGGTTGTTGTAGTGAGAGCCGATACGGGGATCAAGGCATACGCCCTCAATAATCTTTTGGGTGTCGAGCCCCTTCATCTCCGCGTAGGTATCAAGCTCGTTAAAATACGAAACTCTGAGAGCAAGGTATGTATTGGCAAAAAGCTTAACCGCCTCCGCCTCGGTATAGCCCATAAACAGAGTGTCGATATCCTCTTTGACGGCGCCTTCACGGAGCAAATCCGCAAAAACTCGCGCGGCGTCAACCAGTCTCTCGTCGTCCATATCGGTGCCGACAATAATACGGCTCGGATAAAGATTGTCATAGAGAGCCTTGCTCTCTCTGAGGAACTCAGGGCTGAAGATTATATTTTTGCTGCCGGTTTTATTCCTTATATGCTCGGTATAGCCAACCGGGATTGTGGATTTAATAACCATAATCGCGTTCGGGTTAACCTTCATAACAAGCTCGATAACAGCCTCAACCGCCGATGTGTCGAAAAAGTTCTTCTGACTGTCATAATTAGTCGGAGCCGCGATAACAACGAAATCAGCGTCCTTATACGCGCTTTCGCCGTCGAGTGTAGCTTCGAGGTTAAGCTCTTTTTCTTCGAGATATTTCTCTATATACTCATCCTGGATCGGAGACTTTTTGTTGTTAATCAACTCAACCTTTTCGGGGATAATGTCAACCGCTTTAACCTCGTTATGCTGACTTAACAGCACCGCGATTGACAATCCTACATAGCCTGTACCGGCTACAGCAATTTTATATGACATTTAAATCACAACCTTACATTGAACCTTCTCTTTTCAATACCGTAAACACAGTCTTGAAAAGGATTTTAATATCAAGAAGAATACTCCACTCTCTGATATACATAGTGTCGAGTCTGACAACCTTCTCGAAATCTGTAATCTTGCTTCTTCCGCTAACCTGCCACATTCCCGTAACTCCGGGCTTGATAGCGAGTCTGGCGCGGTGATGAAGCTCATATTTTTCCCATTCATCCACTGTCGGGGGACGCGTACCCACAAGGCTCATCTCGCCTTTGAGCACGTTAAAGAACTGCGGGAACTCGTCTATTGACAAACTCCTCAGCCAGCCGCCGATTCCTTTTTTGATTTTTCCGTTGTCAAGCTTCTTGCTGCCGATGATTCTTGGGTCAAAATCGAGCTTGAACATCATACCGTCCTTGACGCGGTTTTCTTCCATAAGCTCCTTTTTTCTCTCTTCGGCGTCGAGGTACATAGTACGGAACTTATAAATCTTAAATTTCTTGCCGTTTTTGCCGACTCTCTCCTGTTTAAAGAAAATCGGACCCGGAGACTTAATATATATCATCGGAGCGACAAAAACGCACAGCAGCAATGTAGCCACGCTGCCGACAAATCCGCCGATAATATCGAACAACCTTTTTGCAAAAAGCTGAATCGGCGTAGCGTAGTTGATAGTTGTTGTAAGCACCGTATAGCCGCCGAGCCGCTCAACGAGCTGGTGCTTTTCCTCCATTTTTTCGCGGTTAGCGAGTCGGATGTGAATGGCCAGACCCATAGACTCAAATTCGTCGATAAGCTTGTACGGATACATATCATCGTTATGCACATTGACAAAAACCTCGTCAATCCATTGTCTGCACACATACTCTGCCGCGTCCTTCTCGTTTGCCAAAACAGGATAACCGTTAATTTCGCTGCCGGTCATATCCCTGTCAACAATAACGAGCCCTTTTATCGAAAATTCTCCGAGCATTGTTTCCTCCAGCGTGTTAAGCACGCCTTCGGCTATATCGCTCGTGGTTACTACCAATAGCGAGCTGCCTTCTTTGTTCCTGAGATTATACAGTACAATTTTTTTGTACAGTACTCTAATAACATAGGACAGCACAAAGAATATTCCCGCCGAAATATAGAGTATAACCTTGATCCTGTCGGACGAATCATTTTCGAAAGAGAATATATACAGCACCGTAGCAAGAAATACCGTGGCCGTGAATTTTATAACACTGACAAGCTCTTTATAGTAGCCTCGTTTAAGAATATTCTTGTACGTATGCAGCATCAGCGCCGTTACCGCCGCCGCGATATTGGCGACAACAACAAACTTAGCCGTCTCATCCGTAGCGAAAGAAAGAAACGTATCTTCAACTTTTATAAATGTTTTTTGTATTATAAACGCTATATATATAGATAGGTTGAGGGATATTATATCAAGCAGCAAAAAATCGAAATGCTTGAGCCATCCCTGCAAATCTTTTCGATACAAACAATCACCTCTGCTTTCAGCCGAAAAGCAGTATATTAATACACGTTGGACTCGTAGCTTGAGTATCCGCCTCCTCTGCGGCGTCTGCGATAGAGGTAATATCCTCCCTTGGCGGTTTCAAGCGTCGGAATCTCGTTGATAATAATTCCGAGAATCTTGCCCTGGTTTCGGTTTATTGTTTCGACCGCTCTGTTCAGTTCGGGATAAGTTGTGTTATTATGTCTTACAACCATAACGATACCGTCGGAAAGACCGATAAGAGGAACCATATCAACAACCATATTAATAGGAGGAGTATCGAAAATAATATAATCGTATACCATCTCCAGCCTTCTCACCATATCCGTCATATTATCGCTGGACAAAAGCTCGGACGGGTTCGGCGGAATAGCGCCAAAGGTGATAAAGTCAAGGTTCTCGCTTTCGGAATGAGTAATAATCTCGCCAAGCTCGCACTCGTCGTTAAGAAAGTTTGCGAGTCCTTTTTCGGAGTTGAGGTTCATAGTCGAATGTACAGTAGGTCTTCTGAGGTCACAGTCGATTACCATTACCTTTGTATCTACCTGCTGAGAAAGCGCGATTGCCACGTTAATTGTAGTGGTGGTTTTTCCCTCGCTCTTAAACGGGCTTGTTATGATAATCTTTTTGCATCCCTTTTTAATTATGGAATAAACGAGATTTGTTCTGGCTTTTTTATATGATTCCGTAACCTGGAACATAAGGGTTTCGTTGCTTTTGTTATTATTGTTGTTTTTCTTTTTACTTTTAATTTCCCTAGCCATAATTACGCCTCGCTTTCTGTGGTATTGCCGGCCGCCTGTGTAACATTAAGAAGGATTCTTTCGCCGTTAAAATCAGGAATAGCCGAAAGAATAGGAATACCGAGAAGCTCGGTCTCCTCCGAGTTGTACTTGATCTTATTGTCGAGCGCTTCTTTTACAAATACGATTATGAGCGCAAGTATAAATCCGCCGGCAAACGCAATCATTGTGTTTTTCAATACATTTGGAGACGACGGTTTTGTCGGGATAGTCGCGTTATCAACAATCTTAAGCTCCGTATCGTCGTCAAGTCCCGACATAATTCCCGGAGCAACGTCGGCAACGCTGTCTGCTATAATCTTGGCCTCTGTCGGAGAATCAGCTCTGATTGTAGCCAGAAAAACCTCTGTATTTTCATCTTCGTTACGGGAGAAAGACACTATCCTTCCGAGCTGAAGCGCTGTATACTTGTTGTCGAGATTGTCCGAAAGCTTCTCGCGGAAGTTGTTTGAGTCAAGCATTTCTATATAAGTATTAACCTTGTTCGACGCGAGGTTGTACGCGCTGAGCGCCTGATATCCTCCGTCAACATTCAGAGTTTTTACATAAAGCTTAACCGTCGAGGTATAGGTCTTTGGAATAAACAGACTGGAATACCCGAAAGCCATTCCGCCGAACACTATCGCGCAGGCTATCATCAGCCAAAGTCCCCGCTTAAACGTCTTAAAAATATCCTTGAGTGAAATCTCGTATACTTCGTTTTTTTCTTTCTTGTTTTTATTCATTATGGCACCTCTTTTTTTTGCACATAAAAATTCATTCTGTATTTTACACTAAATACTATTCAATTGCAATATAATAATACCCTTACCTATTTTTTTCTCCTTTTTGCCCTAAAATATCCCATTATATATAGCTAAATTAAGCTACTTTTCAATTTATTGCCTCTTTACTTTTACACCCGGTTGTGTTAAAATTTTAATTTGCAGTATAGTGTAATTATTTAAATTTTGCATATATATCTTTATTTCAGAACAGAAAAAGGTGATTAATTATGAAAAAACTATTGACGATAATTTCGGCGCTGATTATTATTTCTGTTTCCTCAATTTCGGTTTTTGCCGCCGGACTCAACTCATCGGAACAAAGCGTGCTTTCAAATATGCGCGCTCCTGCTAATATGAAAGGAAACAGCGTCTATGTTCCCGCGTCCTATATAAACCAGGCGGAAACATATTTTAACACAATCGATATGACAAGCGACCAGGCGTCCCGTATCAACGGTATTATCGGCGAGGGCCGAGCTTTTCTTGAAGGAACCGGCAAAGCGAGCATAAACGAGCTTTCCGCCGCTCAGAAGCAAAAGTTGCTCAACTACGCCAGCGCCGCCGCGGGAGTTCTTAAAATGTCGGCAGCGGTAGGCTCGGACACAAACGAAGCTAAAATTATCTCAAAAAGCGGCGACACCGTTATGGACGAATCCGGCAACATAATTAAAGCAACCGGAGCCGAAGCATATATTATTCCACTCGTTTTGATTTCTGTTTTAATCGGAGTATTCGTTCTTAGCTCCGTGGGCTTAATAAAAGGAAAAAGGCTTTGATTGTCGTATGAAAAAGTTAAAAAGTAAATCTCTGAAAACAATTAAAAAATTTACTCTTTATCCGTTACTGTTATGCGTCCTAATGCTTTTGAGTTTGCTCGCGGTATCTGCTCCTTTTATCGGAAACGCGGTGTCTGTCGCCGGTATGTTTATGTCTGACAAGCAGGTCGATTATTCAAAGGCATACGACAATATTTTTGTTCCTACCGACAAGGACTCCGAAACTGTCAGCGCCGAGGACGTTGAATTTCCCGGTATCGGCAAGCAGTTCGGCGAACTAAGCGTAAGCGGAACCAACGTTGACGCAAAGCTGTTTTTCGGCGACGGCAAGGTTCCTCTCAGGAACGGAGTAGGCATTTACGCCGGAAGCTTCATCCCCGGCTACGGCCGCACTATTCTTGTTGCGGGTCACAACAATACTTTCTTTAACGGCCTTAAAAATGTAAGCAAAGGTGATGTTGTAAAAATCAGCACCAGCTACGGCAACTACAAATACACCGTTACCGGCACCAAGCTTACTACAGATGAGGATAAATCTGCCTATGACCTCAACTCTAAAAAAGAAAACCTCATCCTCTACACCTGCTATCCTTTTGACAGCATCGGTCTGACAAACAAAAGATTCTTTGTTTACGCCGAAAAAACCTCCGGTCCGACAATCACGGGCCTATATGAGTAAGGAGGCGCTTTATGAAGAAATTCTTATCTAATGAAAAAGTTAAAAAGATCCTTTACGGCATCCTTGCGTTTGTACTCGGACTTTGTATTACATTGGGCTCAATCTGCGCGATACTGCGTTTTACAGTGCTCAACAAGGGCTTTTTGAGCGATACGCTAAACAACTCAAACTACTACACCGACCTTTGCGACGAAATCACCGACGACCTTATAAACCTCGGCGACGCCAGCGGACTTGACAAAAGCTTTTTTGAGGGCTTTATAGACGAGGTGTTCGTTCGCGAGGACGTTCAGGATTATATAAACAAGTTCTACTCAGGCGAAAAGCTCAAGGTTAATCCAAGACATTTTAACGAAAGCCTGCGCGCCGCGCTCGACACCTATATACAGTCCAAGCATATGTCGAGCAAGGATTATTCACAGAGCAATGTCAACTATTTTATCAACGAAGCCACCAAGATTTACACCAAAAACATTGAGCTAAAGTATTTCGACGCTATCCAGAATATTATAGCCAAATACTCGCTGCGACTCACCGTCGCGCTTGTTGTATGCTGTATCATAGCTGTTGCGGCTTGTCTTGTATTTATTTTTACAAACCAATGGAAGCACAAGTCAATTAGATATATAGCTTATTCGGTGGGCGCGTCCGCGCTTTTGACTCTGATTATTCCTTTGTCTGTATATATAAGCGGAGCTCTTAATAAGCTGACAATTATCTCGCGGTCTCTTAACGATATGTACACAACCTGCTTAAACTCCCTGCTTGTAGACGTGATGATTGTATCCGGCGTTTTGTTCATTTTTTACGCCGCGTTAATAATTTTACACAATAAAATCAGAACCAAGGCAACATAACCATTGCCAAAAGTTCGATTATTCGCTTAATTGTGCAAAATAACGATTGCATTTGCATCGTTGTTATGATATACTTGATAAGGTTGTTATCTGAAAATTTAAAAGGAGGAATATCCAATGAGAACATCAAAGATTATCAGCGGAGCTCTCGCAACCGTAATGGTAGCTTCTACACTTGCTATCGGCGGCGTATCTGCTTCTGCTGCGACAGTTAAGAAACCTACAAAGGTTAAGGCTGTTAACGTTACAAAGGGCATCAAGATTTCATGGAAAAAGGTTAAGGGTGCCAAGAAGTATAAGGTATACAGGGGCAAGAAGGCTATCAAGACTGTTAAGAAGGCTAAGTATACCGATAAGAAGGCTAAGGCCGGAAAGACTTATAAGTATTGCGTAAAAGCAATCAAGGGTTCTGCAAAAAGCAAGGCTTCAAAGAAGGTTAAGGTAACAAGACTCACAAAGCCTGTTATCTCTTCCGCAAAGGCTGTATCAAACGGCATCAAGCTCACATGGAAAAAGGTTAAGGGCGCTAAGAAGTATCAGGTATTCAAGAAGACTACAGGTAAGTTCGCTAAGGTAGCAACCGTTACCGGTAAGGTCAACTACACTGATACAAAGGCTGAGTCAGGCACACCTACAGCATACGCTGTAAAGGCTGTTAACGGTAAGTCCAAGTCTGTTGCTTCCAAGGCTACAGCAAAGGTTACATACCTTGCTGCCGTAAGCGCTGTAAAGGCTACTACAGCCAAGAACCAGAAGACAGTTACACTTTCATGGGCTGCTGTTAAGGGCGCTACAGGTTACAAGGTAACTGATAACACAGGCAAGACTACAGATGTTAAGACAACATCTTTCGTTGTAACTCCGGACGCTAAGAACATCACAGTTTACAACTACAGCGTAGTTGCTACTAAGGGTTCTGTTAAGTCTATCGCTACACCTGTTAAGTTCGGTTTCGTTCCTGAGGGTAGCTACAAGACAGTAGACGGTAACGTACACGCTATCGTAAACCTCAAGGTTGGCGAGTCCTACACAGAGGGTAAGGTAGCTGCTGACGCAGTTAAGGCTGCTGCCGCAGGTTCTTCATACGAAGTTACAGTAGTAGAGGGTAAGGACGTTGTAACACTTAACGACGACCTCACATTCAAAGCTGTTAAGGCAGGTACAGCTAAGATCGAGATTAAGTTCAACAAGACTGTTGCTGATCTCCTCAACGCTGCACTCGCAGGCGAAGGCTACGACTTCGGCAACAAGCTCGCTTCAGGCGTTGCTTATGTTGACGTAACAGTTGCTTAATCAGTAATTAACTACCAAGGGATTGCCGAACGGCAATCCCTTTTCTTTTTCTATTTTCTTTATTATTTTATTTTCCTTTAAAAAACAGTAGATTTCTTGATTTTAATGTGATAATATAATATTAAAGCAACACTGCGCAATCCGCATATGCGTTTTGCCTTAACACAATCGGAAATAAGGTGAATTTTATGAAAACAATAAGAATAATCGCTTCCGCGCTTTTATCCGCGGCGATTGTTATGAGCTCAGCTACCATTTTCTCCGCGGCTAAGACAAAGACTCCGACGCTCAAGGCCTCGAACAAGTCAAAATCCATATCCCTCAAATGGAGCAAGATAAAGGGCACAAAAACATACACACTGATGTACAAAAAAGGCTCCGGCTATAAAAAAGTATACTCCGGCTCAAAGACAAAGTTCAGCTTCAAAAAGCCGGCTGCCGGCAAAACATACACCTTTAAGGTAAAAGGCTCCGGAAAATACTCCAAAGCGGTCAATATAAAATACCTTAAACCCGCCAAGAATCTGACGGCAGCCGAGACCTTTGATATGAAGGGCATTCTCCTAAAATGGTCAAAGGTCAAAGGCGCTAAGTCCTACAAGCTATATCGCTCGGTAAAGTCAAAAAACAGCTTCTCCAAAATAGCGACTGTCGCAGCCTCGGCAAAGAGACAATACCTCGACACAGGGCTTAAGAGCATTGAATCCTACAAATACTATGTTGTTGCGGTAAACGGCAAGAGCAAGTCCGCGAAAAGCTCTCAGGCTCACGACATTTACGGCTATTACGACAGAAAGACAGACGCGCCTATGACGCTGACAATCAAGAAAGGCTCTGACTACAGAGACATCTACGAGAAACTCGACAAATACTTTGCCACAGGCCTGGTAAGCTGGAAGTCTCTTAATACAAAAATCGTCAAGGTCGACTCCTTCGGTATCTTCAAAGGCGTCAAAAAGGGCACAGCGACAGTCCTCGCGACAGTACAGCCCGGCGTATATAAAAACAACAAGAAAAAAACAGTAAATATTATAGTAACAGTAAAATAAGGGTACTAATATGAAACTTGCGGTTATCTTTACAGGCGGAACAATAGGAAGCACTTTTAAGGACGGTTATATCACTACCTCCCAGGCTCAGAACAACGAACTGCTAAGGGATATCGACGCCGATATCACGGCGTTTGAGCCGTATTCCACTTTATCCGAGCACCTCGACGGTGATTATATCTCCAAGCTCGTAAGCTGTGTCAACGACAGGCTGCTGGAGGAGCTCTATGACGGAATTATCGTCACCCACGGCACTGACACGCTTCAGTATTCGGCGGCGGCTCTGGCGCTCGCATACGGAGACATCAATATTCCGATAGTTCTGGTGTCCAGCAACTTTATCCTGAGCGATCCAAGAGCTAACGGACATGATAATATGAAATACGCCGTTGAGTTTATCAAAAAGAAAATCGGCGGAGTGTTCGTAAGCTACAAAAACACAGGGTCATCTTCCGAAATCTTTCTCGCGAGCCACCTTCTGCCACATCTTCCCTATGACGACAGCATTCGCTCGACGATAGGCCCGTTCGGACGCTTCGAGGACGACACATTCATCCGCCTTATCCGCGATTTTGAAAAAGACAGCTATGGTATATTCAAGCTCAACCGCCTTTCGTCTGTACTGTGGATAAAGGCTCACGCGGGAATGAGATATCCCGAGGCCTTCGGCGCCAAAGCCGTGCTAATAGAATCCTATCATTCCGGCACTCTGCCAACCTACAACCATGATTTTGTGGAGTTCTGCAAGGCATGCAAGGCGCCCATCTACCTCACCGGCGCGGGCAGTGAGGAACCCTATGAAAGCATTCGACTTTTCGATGAATTAGGCATCCGTGTCCTCCCTGAGACCTCGCCAATCTACGCTTATATGAAACTATGGGTAGTGTCTGACAACGGTCTTAACTACAATATATAGTGGTTTGTAACGTCTTGTAATACTATTTTAATTTTAGAACGCTTGTTCGTAACAAAATGTTACTCTTTTGTTTCTCATTAATTCAATAAAGAATTAACCCTTACAGTTTCTCCATACGCAATTACATTATGCTAGAATTGTTGATTTCGGCTTGGATATCTAATATAATATAATTGCACACGAGAGATGTAAAAATCATCACCGCGATAAGTGCATTCACACAATTTCATCCAAAAAAATGAGCACAGCTTTTGCTGTGCTCATTTTTTCAGTCATCGCTCGTTCTGCAAAGCAGAAACTGAGCGGACAATATAATCTTAATCAGAAAACTTGTTTGTCGCGAGCCGCGACAGCCAATGCCGCCTTTGGAAAAGTTTATAGATATTAAAAGTTCATCAACGGCGGGTTTGTCGTTGATGAACTCGTTGTTATTCTCTCAGCTTCCGAAAACTGTCTTAGCCGTATCTACGCTCTCCTTTGCGTCGCGGCAATAATAATCCGCTCCGATTTTCTCGGCGTATTCGGGTGTGAGTACCGCTCCGCCAACCATTATCTTACAGCTTTCCAGACCTTCGGTATTCCTGACGAGGGCAATCGTGTCCTCCATACTGCCGAGAGTTGTTGTCATCAGCGCGGATAGTCCGATAAGCCTTATATTCTGCTCTATCGCCGTATCAACAACCAACTGAGGCTCAACGTCACGTCCAAGGTCAACCACGGTATATCCATAGTTGTCCAGCAGAACCTTGACTATATTTTTGCCGATATCGTGGATATCTCCTTTAACCGTAGCGAGTATAATTTTTCCCTTGGATACAGGCGCGCCGTCGGTTTTCGTAAGGTGTTTTTTTATCTCGTCAAAGCACACCTGCGCTGTGTTAGCGCTTTGAATAAGCTGCGGAAGAAAAATTCTGCCCTTCTCAAAATCCGCTCCGACCTTGTCAAGAGCCGGAATAAGAATCTCATTGACGATTTTCATAGCGTCTGTATCCTTGAGCAAATTATTTGTAAGCCCGGACGCCTCGTTTTTAAGTCCGCTTATAACCGCGTCGTCAAGCGTTACGCGCGAGCTGATAACCTTTGGTTTCTCCGGCTTGGCGTTATTGTATTTTTCAATATATTTTACCGAGTTTTTGTCGATATTCGCGAGCACCTTATACGCCATCACAGCGCCTGTCATAGCCTCGTCGTTGGGATTGATAATCGGCAGCGTAAGTCCGTTTTGCAGCGCCATAGTAAGGAAGATATGGTTAACAAGCTCGCGGTTCGGCAGACCGAAGCTTATGTTCGAAACACCCAGACAAGTCTTGCATCCCAACTCATCCCTCACTCTTTTTAGCGCGGTGAGCGTCTGCTCGCATCCCTCCTGCTCCGCGGATACAGTCAGCGTAAGACAGTCAATATATACGTCCTTCGGATTGATACCAATCGCCTTAGCCCTGTTTACGATTCTTTCGGCTATTTTGAATCTTCCCTCGGCGGTTTTGGGGATTCCGTTTTCGTCGAGCGTAAGTCCGATTACCGACGCGCCGTATTTTTTTACGAGAGGAAGTACTGACGCAAGCGATTTTTCCTCGCCGTTTACGGAGTTTACGATCGGCTTGCCGTTATAAATCCTGAGCGCAGCTTCGATAACCTCCGGCTTTGTGCTGTCAATTTGTAACGGTACATCAACCACAGACTGCAAAGCCTTTATTACGCGAACCATCATCTGTTTTTCGTCTATCTCAGGCAGACCGACGTTGACATCCAGTATATCCGCCCCGGCGTTAACCTGGCTTATCGCCTGACTGAGGATGTAGTCTATATCGTTATTTTTAAGCGCTTCCTTAAACAGCTTTTTGCCTGTTGGATTGATTCTCTCGCCGATAATCCTCGGCTCACTTAGCTCCACGACAGTCGTCGCCGAACAAACGGCTGTATCTTTGTTATGTTCCGCTTTTTTATACTTTTTAGTTTTTACGACCTCTGTCAGCTTTTCGATATATTCCGGAGTTGTGCCGCAGCATCCGCCGACCAGCTTTACCGAGCCAAAGTCGATAATGCGGCTCATACTACGCGCAAAATCCTCCGGCAACACATTGTAGGTATTGCTGTTTGGATCCGGCAGACCGGCGTTCGGCTTAACAAAAACCGGCAGATTGGTCCATTTGGTAAACTCCTCGACAATCGGCGTCAGCTCGTCGGGACCGAGCGAGCAGTTTACGCCCACAGCGTCAACTCCGAGCCCCTCAAGCGTAAGCGCCGCCGAAGCTACGCTGACACCGGCAAAGGTACGTCCGTTGCCCTCGAAGGTCATCGAAACAACCACGGGCTTGTCGCTGTTTTCCTTAGCGGCGAGCACGCCTGCCTTAACCTCCGAAAGATCTGTAAAGGTCTCGAAGAAGATAACGTCAACATCCGTCCCCGCGAGAATTTCCTCCCGGAAATAATCGTATGCCTCGTCAAAGCTCAGCGAACCCGCAGGCTCCAAAAGCTGACCGATAGGGCCGATTTCGAGCGCGACGAGCGCCTTTCCGTCCGCCGCATCCCGAGCATTTCTGACTGCGGCGCCTATCAGCTCCTCAACGCTGAATCCGCTGTCCTTCATCTTGTATCTGTTAGCGCCGAAGGTATTTGTAGTTATAATCTGCGTTCCCGCGGCGATATAGTCTTTATGTATTTTCTTTACGACTTCGGGGCGAGTAATGTTGAGTGTCTCCGGGATTTCGCCAAGCTTAAGCCCGCTTTTCTGGAGCATTGTACCCGTCGCTCCGTCAAGGATTATAAAGTCGTTCTTTAAACATTCTCTAAAATTCACAGCGTGTTCCAGCCTTTCTGAATTTACATGTTTTCGCCATATTGCACACAGCGCATCCCCTGCGCCCGGCCTCAACCGGCGACTCGCTTACCCCGAGTACCGAGGTTACGGATTTTGACGGAGTAAGCAAATATTCGCTGCTTGCGCAAAGTCCGATTTTCCTCGGAGCATCCAGCATGGTCAAAAGCTTCTGTTGCAGCTCAATCGGATAATCACCATAGCCCGGCGCAAACCTCCACGTAAGGTATTTACCCTTGTTCTCGTCCGCGATAATCTCGTCAACCTGAGCGCATACGCTCTCGACAGCCGCGCTCGCCATAGCGTCCAGCACAACCGCCTTTGCCATATCGCTTATCTGCGCGGAGCGAATCAGCCTGTCGACCGAAGCTCCCAGAGTAGCGCAAACCGCATAACCGAACTCGCAGCCCGCAAGATGTTTTTTTATATCCTCGCCGAGCAGCAGTCCGCTGTCCGCAAGCTTTACTTTTTTATACAAATACTTTGCGGCCGCGGCGTCCGACAACTCCTTTTCACACTCGTCAAGCAAAGCGTACATCGAGGAATCGGGCTTGGTATCGGCGCCGCCAAGGTAACGCAAGACTTCTTCTCTGTTAATAGTAATGTCTGTCATATCAATTTTCCGATAGCCTCGGTAATCTTGCGCGCCACGTAAGGATTGTTCATAGTGTACAGGTGTATTCCGCTTACACCGTTGGCGATAAGGTCGACGCACTGGTCGACGGCATAGGCGATTCCCGCGTCTCTGAGCGCTTCGGGATTATGTTCAAAGCGGTTCATAATACGCGAAAATTTTGCCGGAAGTGACGCTCCGCACATCGAAACCATTCTCTGAATCTGGTTTTTATTAACAACAGGCATAATACCGGCCTCTATCGGGACGTTAATCCCCGCGAGGCGACAGCGTTTTTCGAATTCATAAAAGCTGTTGTTGTCGAAGAAAAGCTGAGAAATCAGCAGCTCTGCTCCGGCGTCAACCTTCTTCTTAAGGTTGATTATATCCTCCACCTCGTCCTTTGAATCCGGGTGAACCTCAGGATAACACGCTCCGGCAATATTGAATCCGCCAAAATCGCGTATAAACTCCGCCAGGTCGCTCGCGTGGGCAAAGTCCTTCTTCGGCTCAACCCCGGGAACAATGTCTCCGCGCAACGCCAGTATATTCTCGATGTCGTTCTCCTTAAACTGGCGCAAAACCTCACGCACCTCGTCCTTTGTATTGTTTACGCAGGTAAGGTGAGCGATAGCCTCAACACCGTAGTCGTGTTTAATCTTCGAAGCAATGGCGCAGGTATTGTCGGCAGCGGTTCCGCCGGCTCCGTAGGTAACGCTGATATACGCCGGATCAAGCGCGCAAAGCTCCTCCAGCGCTCCGTAAACAGATTCTATCGGCGAGGTTTTCTTGGGTGGAAACACCTCGAACGACAAAACCGTCTTGTCATCTTTATATAAATCCATAATATTCATAAGTATCACCTCATAAATCAAGTCGCTCTTTAGATTTTACCATAAAAATCAATATAAAACAACACTTTCATTTGACATACGGCCTCATTATGTGTAAAATTAGAAAGGAAAAACCGAAAAGAGGCAAAAGGTATGAAATTATCACTTATAGTCCCCTGTTACAACGAAGAGGACAACGTCGAGCTTTTTTATGAGGAATGCGTAAAAGCGTTCTCAAAAACCGACATAGACTACGAATTTGTATTTGTAAACGACGGAAGCCGTGACAAAACTATTGATAAACTAAAGAAACTCTATAACGAAAAAACCGAGAGCGACATCACCGTAATATCCTTCAGCCGCAACTTCGGCAAGGAGAGCGCCATCTACGCCGGCATCAAGAACTCCAAAGGCGACTACATATCGCTTATCGACGCCGATATGCAACAGCGCCCCGAGGTCGTAATCGAGATGATGGAAATTCTGGAGAATGAACCCGAATACGACTGCGTAGCCGCCTACCAGAGCAAACGCAAGGAAGGCTCGGTAATGACAGGCTTAAAGTCGGGCTTCTACAAGCTCATAAACAAGCTCAGCGAGGTTGAGCTCCACGCCGACGCAAGCGACTTCCGCACCTTTACAAGAGGCGTCGCCGACGCTATTCTCGAAATGGGCGAGTACCACCGCTTTTCCAAGGGTATTTTCAGCTGGATCGGCTTTAACACAAAGTACATCCCCTATGAGGTTCAGGAGCGTAACGCCGGCGAGACAAAATGGAGCTTCACTAAGCTTGTAAGATACGCCTTTGAGGGCATCTCGGCATTCTCTACAAAGCCCCTTAAGCTCGCTACATACACGGGTATGCTCACCTCCTTCGCGAGTATAGTCTACCTCATTGTAGTAGTTATCCAGCGAATCTGGTTCAACGTAGCAATCAGCGGATACGCCACCATCGTCGCGCTTATACTCCTGCTCGGCGGAATCCAGCTTTTCTGTATCGGAATCATCGGCTCTTATCTCGCCAAGACCTATATCCAGAGCAAACAGCGCCCGATATATATCGCCAAGGAAATTTTAACAAGAAAAAAATAATTTACCGGTTCAGTTTGTTTTGAACCGGTTTCTTTTTGTGTATTACTGACAAAAAGAGCAATAAGTTTCTAATAAAGAAAAAAACCCTTTACTTTTTTCACTTTTGGTAGTATAATATATGTGTATATTTATGTTCGGATTTATATCTGTATTTAAAATGGGTAAAGAGGGAATTTTTGTATGATGAATATTCCGTTTTCACCGCCTGATATAGGTAAAGATGAAATCGAAGCAGTCAAGGAAGTTTTGGAATCCGGCTGGATAACCACCGGCCCAAAGACAAAGCTTTTTGAGAAAAAAATAGGAGAATATTGTCACACAGGTCAGGCTGTATGTCTCTCGTCACAGACCTCCTGTGCCGAGATGACACTGCGTATTCTGGGAGTAGGCCCTCAGGACGAGGTTATCCTCCCGGCATATACATACACCGCCACCTGTTCCGTTATATATCATGTCGGCGCAAAGCCTGTTATGATCGACTGCAAGCCCGGCACCTTCGAGATGGACTACGACAAAATGGAAGCCGCTATCAACGAACACACCAAGGTTATCATCCCCGTAGACCTCGCCGGTATCGTTTGCGATTACGACAGGATTTACGAGGCTGTCCGCAACAAGCGCGATCTCTTTCAGCCAAAGGGCAAGATCCAGGAGCTTATCGGCCGCGTTGTAATTATGGCGGACTCGGCGCATGCTTTCGGAGCGCGCTGGCATGGTCAGATGTGCGGCGAAATCGCCGATTTCACCAACTTCAGCTTCCACGCCGTAAAGAATATGACTACCGCCGAGGGCGGAGCCGCCGTTCACCGTCTGCGCGGAAGGATCGACGAAGAAAAAATGTACAAGCAATATATGCTTTGGTCGCTTCACGGCCAGACCAAGGACGCTTTTTCCAAGGAGAAACTCGCGTCCTGGGAATACGACGTCGTGAACACCCAGTACAAGTGTAATATGCCCGACATCCTGGCGGCAGTCGGACTCGCGCAGTTCAACCGCTACGAGGAAATGCTTAACCGCCGTCATGAGCTTATAAAGCGCTACGACGAGGCTCTCAGGGATCTCGACCTCCAGCTGCTCGACCACGCCGGCGAGAATCACCGCAGCAGCGGACACTTGTATTTTGTACGCTTCCTCGGTAAGGACGCGGAATTCCGCAACGAATTCTACAACCGTATGGCCGAGAAAGGCGTTATGTGTAACGTCCACTTCAAACCACTGCCGATGCTCTCGGCATACAAAAACAAAGGCTTCAACATCCTCGACTACCCCTACGCCTATAATATGCACAAAAACCAGCTCACCCTGCCGATGAACTCTACCATCACCGACGACGAAGCCGAGTATGTGCTAAAATCATTCAGAGAAGTTTACGACAGTATGATAAAATAAGAGATGTTTACATAACTGAGGACTGTGAGAGAAATGTTTGAAAAACGACTAAATATAATACTTATATCGCTGATTCTGGTAGCTTGTATCGCAATCGGCATACCTCTTGCGTTCTCGCAGTGCGAGGTCAAGACGGACGCCAACGCTACAGTACCTACTACCGTCGTAACCACTGCGTCCGAAACCGAATCTTTGACCGAAACAAACAAGCCCTCCAACGACATCGAGGTTGTTACGGAAGAAATAAAGATCAACAAAAAGGCCGCCGCGGCTGCCGGTATGATAGAAAAAACCGAGAACAAAACCGAGCCATCCACCCCCTCAGCCACGGAAGCGGCAACCGAAAATAAAACCGCTGAGCAAAAATCCGCAAAGGCCGCTAAAAAGAAAGCCGCTGAAAAACAAAAAGCCACCGAGCTCGTACCTTTCGCTACGGCAAAACCCGTTAAACAGAAAGCCTCCTACGACGCCCAGTGGAACGCCGGCTACCTCGTAGCCATCGACAACCCGGACAAGGGCTACCACTGCCCTCATATCGAGCTATCCGACGACGACCGCGAGCTGCTTGAAAAACTCTGCTACGGCGAGTTCGGCACAGGCGGATTCACCGGAGCCGCGCTAATCGCCCAGTCGGTCAAGAACGCTATGGCCAAGCTCGGAACCACAAGCGTAAAGCAGATCATACGTGACTGCCGCTATACCGGAAGCACCACAAGCGGTACAAGCGAAGCGTGTAAAAAAGCCGTAATCTATGTTTTTGATATGGACAAAGACGCGGTTCAGCACAGGCTTTTGTATATGTACAACCCGACTATGGTGCAGTCTAAATTCCACGAATCACAAAACTACATTTGTACATTTAAAGAAATCAGATTTTTTGATTGAGCTGCCATAACCTGACAGCTCATTACTTTTGGAAAGGTATGTGAGTATGAAAAAACTATTATCCGCGATCCTCGCGGCAATTATCCTGACAACAGCATTCATCCTGCCCGCGTCGGCCGACGCGACAACAAAAATCACCGTCAAGGGTAAAACCGAAAAATCCCTCAACAAGGTTCTCTACAAGGAGATAAACGAACTGAGAACGGATATGGACACTCCAAAGGTTAAGCTCGACAAAGCCCTTATGTCTCAGGCGTACAAGCGCGCCGCTACACTGGCCGTGAGCTACACCTATGACCAGGCCTGCGTCGAGACCGAAAAATTTCCCGAAACCTATGTAATCGCCAAGGGCGACGACTATGACGCTCTCGACAAGGTCGAGAAAAGTATGCTTGACGAGGACGAGGAGCTCAACGCATGCGGTATCGCCAACCTGACCGTAAAGAATGTAACATACTGGGTAGTCTGCTTCGACACAAAGACAAAAATCACTCCATACTCCTCTTTTAAAGGGAGAGCAAACTATAAGTTCACCGGAAAATACTACATTAACCGCCTTCAGGCCGCTAACACCGGCGAGTTCATCGACAAGTCCATAAGACCGAATAAAAAGTCCAACGGACGATTCACCCTCGCTAACGGCTCCGTAATCAAGAATACGAACAAAAACTATCCGGTAGTATACACCAGCGAAAACCCCGAAATTGCCAAAGTTGACGGCTACGGCAAGGTCACCGGCAAAAAGCCCTCCGACTTCCGCACTAAAGCATATTATACGCCGAAAAAGGGCGACTTCATCCTCTTTCATTGGTACAAAAACGACGGATGGCTCGCCAACCATATCGGAATTGTCTACAAGGTCACAGGCAGCAGAGTATACACCGTCGAGGGCAACGCCACAGGACAGCATTTCAGGAAGTCAAAGGTAGCCGCTAAAAGCTACAGCCGAAGAAGTTCCGACATTGTGGGCTACATCAGCAACTCCTCCGCCCTCGGATCAGCCAAAGCCGCCAAGCTTGCGAACCTCGCAAAAAAACAGGTCGGCAAGCGCGGTAAAAACTTCTACGCCGGCACTCTGGCATGGAAAGCCTTCCTCGGAGGCAAGTATATGGCGGACAACTGGTGCGCGATATTCTGCGGATGGCTTCTTGAACAAAACGGAATCAACCCGTCGGATATGCGATGGAGTCCGAGCTGCACAACGTGGATAAAGCAGTGCCACCAAAAAGCCACTGCCAGAATCACCGCCAAAATCGAGGGTACGGACATATCCTACAGTTACAACGTAACAGTAAAAATATAAAATGAGGCTGTCGCGTCATATCGCGACAGCCTTTCAGTTTGTCAAAAAGCGTCATCCTGAGCTTGCCGAAGGATCTCATTTATGCTTAATTGTTCTATTATCTTGCAAAGCAATTTTTCTGAGGCTGACCTACAGAAAGGTCAGCCTCTTTCCTATTCCTCAGATATTCTTCTATACACATTGCATAAATCATATACCAAATCTTTGTGCAGTAATACATCAAAAAATGTGATAAAATTTATATATACACATCAAGGAGGTCCGAGATGAGCATTATCAAAAAGTCAATCAGTTTATTTCTTACTCTGCTATTGACAGTCACCACATTCACATTTATCCATATTATCACAAAAGCAGAAACCTATATAAATGATTCTTGGTCGTATAAACTTAAAGACAATGGTACAGCGCAAATAGTTGGCTATCACGGTTCTGATTCAGATTTGTCTATACCCAGTGAGCTTAACGGTCATATCGTAAAAAGCATAGGCTCCTCTGCCTTTAAAAAATCAACTACCATTACAAAAATCACAATTCCGGACAGTATCACAAGCATAGGCGATTACGCTTTTTCCGATTGTACAAGTCTTACAGATGTCTCACTTTCTAATAATATCAAAAGCATAGGCGTTCAGGTTTTTTATAATTGCTCCATGCTCACAAATATTATTATTCCCGAAAACGTGACGCAAATAGGCAAACAAGCATTTCATTTCTGCAAAAGCCTCAAGAGTATAACCATTCCCAAGAACGTTACCAGTATAGGCGGCTATGCGTTTGCTTCTTGTGAAAACCTTATTAATGTCGAAATCTCAGACGGTGTTACCAATATAGGCAGTTGCGCTTTTGAATTATGCAAAAAACTTAATACTGTTAAAATCCCTAACAGCGTGACAAATATCGAAAACGGTGTATTTTCAGGTTGCTCAAAGCTTAATAGTATAGATCTTCCCGACACTGTTGTTAGTTTAGGTGATTCAGTGTTTCTCGGATGCAAGAGTCTCACAGGAATTAATATTCCGGATGCTATTACAAACATAGGCGAGAATATGTTTAAAGACTGCAAAAACCTCACCTGTATTTCAATTTCTGACAAAATAACCAATATTGCTCAGGACGCGTTTTTCGGTTGCACAAACCTTTCCGAAGTAATAATCTCAGATTTAGAAGCTTGGTGTAAGATTGATTTTTTCAATAATTACTCTAACCCGCTTTTTTATGCAAACAATCTCTATTTAAACGGCTTTCTTGTTGAAGAAATATCTATACCTAATACTGTTACTAAAATCAACAGCTTCACATTCGTTAATTGTTCAGATCTTACAGGCGTAACAATTCCAAATAGCGTTAAAAGCATTGGTAATTCCGCTTTTGGGGGTTGCGAAAACATCGAGAGAATAATAATTCCTGACAGTGTTACGAGCATAGGCAAATCTGCATTCAAAGACTGTGTAAATCTATCATATATAGATTTACCCGAAAGTGTTAAGTCTATCGGAGAATATGCATTTTATAAATGCGAAAGCCTTACCGACATTACTATTCCAAACAGCATTAATACTATCGGAGACTATGCATTCGAGTATTGCAAAAAACTGAAAGATGTATATTATACAGGTTCTATCAGCGAATGGGGAGACCTCAAGGTTAATATAGGTAAAAATAATGATACTCTGCTAAGAGCAACTATTCATTATGTTTCGGAACCGGAAACAACAGAGCCTGAATCCATAACCTTACTTCCAACAGAAACTACGGAGCCGATAACTGATAGTCAACCTTTTACGGAGACAATCGAGCCCTCCGAAATTTCAACCAATATACCTACATCATCCACAATTCAACCAACTAAGGATAGCTCTATCGAAGTTACTGAAATGTCTGATATAGAGCCCTCTTCTGAGGAAACAGAAACACCTTTCGTTGAACCGGCAACAGAGTTTACAGAAAAAACGATCTTTGAAACCTCAACGAACGCTACGGAGACACTTGTCGTTGAACCCTCGACGAATGCCACAGAAACGCTTGTCATTGAACCCTCAACGGATACAACAGAGACGTTTGACTTTGAACCCTTAACCGAAGTTACGGAAACATCTGTCGCTGAACCTACAACGAGCACTAAGGAAACATCTACCGTTGCGCTCTCTACTGATAATAACGAGCCTTCAAAAGAAGAATCAATTTCAGAAACTACTCTAGCTATATCCACCACATCGACTGTTTCTCAAAACACTTACCCTATAACAACATCTAAAATAACTAAAAATCCTGTTAAGCCAGCAGTAAAGATAAAACCAAATCCACTAAAAGTTGCTACAAAAACAAAATATATAAAAGCTAAAAAACTCAAAAAACGAAAGGTTACTATTAAAAAAGCAATTATTATCAGAAAAGCTCAAGGCTCGATTGCTTACAAAAAACTTTCGGGCTCCAATAAACTCGCAATAAATAAAAAGGGCGTTATAACTGTCAAAAAGGGAAAATACAAAAGAGGTAAAACTCTGAAAATAAAAGTAAGAGTTGCCGCGTCAGGAAACAGCATATATTCCTATGGTTCAAAGACAGTAACGGTAAAAATACGAATTAAGTAAAAAACACTTCAATATTATATTATCTCGTAAAACTAATTATGAGGCTGACCTACAGAAAGGTCAGCCTCTTTCCTACTCCTCAATATACGGATAAACATCCTCATAGGCGTCGTATTCTTCCTCGCTCAGCTCTCCGCGCGGGATCAACCCCGTCATATCTGTTGCCGAGAAGGTGTTGTACTCCTCGTCCTCTGTTTCATCTATCGGATATTCGTCATAGAATTCATACATTAATCTCACCTCAAAACTATTATTATTCAATTTGTACGCGCTATGATTTGAAAAATTTTCCTGTACATCTTTTTTATTCAGCCGAATTATGTTAAAATATTTTCAGGAGGCGATTTATATGAAGCTTACATACCGAATTATCACCGCCGCTCTTTCGGCAGCGATGCTTATGAGCTGCGCGGTTTTTCCAACATATGCCGACAGTAAAATTACATATAAGTTTTTCGGCGACGAGGCGGCTAAGCCCGGTTACGCCGAGGGCAAAATCACGCTCGGCGCTCTGCCGTCGGGCAAATACAAGCTCTACTGGGCCGACAGCGAAAAGGCTCTCGACGGTTACTGCGAAATCGCCGAGCTAAAGCCGGGACAAAGCTTTACCTTCGCGGAGCATACTGTAATTCCTCCCGAAGCCGAAAAGCTGATCGCTGTAAGCTCCGCCACTGCCAAGGTCAGCGACGCTCAGGCAGTTTATGCCATCCCGGAAAACAAACGCCTCAAATACAAATCTTCCGACTGTCTCTACAAGTTTATGAACTACTCCGATATTCATATTGACACGTCGAAAAGCAAATACTACGATTTCAGCGAGCTGCACTGGCAAAAGGCTCTCGAAACCGCATATTCCCGTAACGCCGACTTCATCGTAACTGCGGGCGACAACATAACAAACGCCGAGGGTCCCGGCAAGGAATTCGACAGGTTCCACCAGATTCTCGCCGATTCGCCCTACGTAAATCCGATTTACGAGGCTTCGGGCAACCACGAGCTTCGCCGAGGTAAAATAAAAAATCTGCTCGAAACCTTCATCACCGCGACCGGCCTCGACGGCAACAGCGATACAATCCGCAAGCAAAAGCCCTACTACCTTGTCGAGGAAAAAACCACAGGTGACATTTTCATTTTTATGGCGCTTGAATATGAGTACAGCCCCGACAAAGGCGACGAGTTTTCCGACGAACAGCTAGACTGGCTCGAAAAAAACCTCAAAGCCTACTACGGAAAAAACCGCAACATTTTCCTTATCCAGCACGCATTAATTGAGGGCTATGGCGCCGGCGACGACGAAGACAACTACTACACCGTTCCGCTAAAAACCAAGTACGAATCCACAGTAAAATTCCGCGACATCATCTCCCGATACCCCGAACTCGTGTGGATTTCGGGACATACCCACATCGCGCTTAAATACGGCTATAACTACTCAAATATGAACGACACCTCCTGCCATATGATTCACGACAGCTCGGTATGCTGTCCGACAATGCTGAACTACACCAGCCACAGCCTCAGCTATGACGCGGCCAAAAACGAGGAGTACAAGGATCTCTCCGAGGGCTATTTTGTAAATGTTTATCCCGACGAGGTCATCTTCTACGGCGAAAACTTATATCACGACAAGATTCAGCCCGCGGCGAGCTATATTCTCGAAAGCTGCCGCAAATCCGCTGATACAACAACCGCTGAGCCAAAGACCGAAGAACACCACAGCCTGCCGACTGCCGACGATTTTATCCTTTTCGCCGACAGGTGCTTCAACCTGCCGAAAAGCTTTACATACAAAAACATCGCCGACAAGGACTATCGGCAGCTGAGAAAACTCGCCGAAGAATACCTCGACGATATGTACAGCTTTTCCTCGTACGACGACTATCAGGCGCTCAAAAAACTTATGCGCGCAAAATCGCTTGAGGGCACCCTTGCCGAGCGGTATAAAGCAATCTGCGAGGCATATATTTCCGCTCTGCCGCATTCGAGAGAGGGACTTTCGAACGTTTACTTCTCCAACACCGACAAGTGGAAACAGCCCTACGCCAAGCTAAGCTCCGCAAAGCACAATAACGGAGACCAAGGTGAGCCGATGACCAAGGTCGGCAAGGACAGCGACGGCAACGACCTGTACAAAATCGAAGTAAACTACCACAGATACAGCACCGTCGAATTCACCGACGGAACCGAGGACAACAAATCCGAGCCCCAGACCCTGACCGGCGATGACAAGCTCTTTGTCCTCAACGAAAACGACCCCTTCTCCCCCTACTACTGCTACGCAAAGGATTACAAAGGCTAGTTCACAATACAAAATATAAAAGGAGCAATACTATGTACAAGATAACAGCAGGAATCGACGGAATGATGTGCAATATGTGCGAGGCGCATATGAACGACGCGGTGAGGAACAACTTTAAGGTAAAAAAGGTAAAGTCCTCCCACTCGGACAATCTCTGTGAAATCATCGCAAAGGAAGAAATCTCCGAGGCCGCTCTGCGGGATACAGCCGAAAAAACCGGCTACAAGCTGACGTCATTCAAAATCGAACCTTACGAAAAAAAGGGACTTTTTAAATAACTGTTTATAAACAGAGGAGACCGGCTCAATCGAGCCGGTCTCTGTTTGTCGAAAAAGCAGTTTGGTTTATCTTACATTTGTAGGGGATGGCCTCCGTGCCATCCCGTTCCTGTCCAATATTGCTCATTAATGTAGGGGCTGTGCCTATAACTCTAAAGGAGCTATAGCAGAAAAGAGCGGACAGCCACAGAGGAGACTCTCCCATTGGGAGAGATGTCGCGAATGCGACAGAGAGGGTCGCGAATGCGACAGAGAGGGTGCCGTCTCCGGCTGAGGAATGTCCCTACAACGCTTAATCCGAACTACTTCTATAAATTAGTTTTTCTACAGTCTGAGACCGGCTCAATCGAGCCGGTCTCTTGCATTATTTAATCTTAACCTTTAGATTTACGTAAATCTTCTGCGCCTTGTAGTCCTTATTGCCGGATACGCTTATCTTTAGCCTAATTTTGTATTTTTTCTTAGCGTATTTGCCTTTAGCAAAGGTAATCTTGCCGTTCTTAGGGTTGACCTTGATTTTCTTGAAAATCTTCTTGTCGGTACCCTTCCTGACCTTAACCGCCTTTACAGTACCCTGGGCGTTCTTGATTGAAACGAGCTTAACCTTCTGCTTCTTTTTCAGCAGCTTACTGTAAGAAATCTTTTTGGTTTTCGCCTTCTTGACCTTTACCGGATTAGGCGCCGGCTTCTTGGCCGGAGTTACGCTCTTTGTAGCGTTAGCGGCCTTGGTCGTACTCTCCGTAGCAGTAGTTGTAGCTTGCGGTGCGCTCTCGGTCGGCTCAACCTGTTCAGTCGTCGATTGAGGCTCGGTTGTTTCCTCCGCAACGGTAGTCTCCTCGTAAGGCGCGGTAATCGGCGGAGCCAGAGTCTCGGTTTCGTCAGGTTCACATATTTGCAGGAGTTGCTCCCCAAATATCTCATTCTCAAAAACAGCCTTATAGGATGTATATCCTAATTCTGTTGTTTTCTCTATATTCTCGCACACCTCGGTGATCACGTGTTCGCTGTCATTTTTACATACAGCCTTTGCCGTACAGCTTGACCCGTCATCTGCCCATTCATACTCGGGCTCGCCCCAGTCGTGACCCTTCGCGGGGATAGTGTGCGTACGCTTAACCTGTTTGTCAAACAATTCGTTTGTAAAGTTCGCGATATCGAGCATTGTGCCCTCGCTCTCACAGCTTGGACCTCCGATGTTGATTACGGCGTAATCCACGGTCTCCGTTTCGATATGACCGGGATCGTTTTCGCAGTATACCATAGCGGTAACTGTGCGGTTGTCGTCATCCCAGTTATATGTCGGCTTGCTCCACTTGTGGCCGATTTTCGGAATAACAAGAGTAGATGTATCTTCAATCGGCTTCTGCGCCATACTGTCCTCAAAACACAGGTCTCCGTCGGCAAAATGCGCCTTTACTCCGTCCTCTGTACATGTAGCCTCTTTTTTCTGGATCAGGTGCGGTCTGAGCAGGTCTTTCGACTTGACAACTACACGCTCGCTGTCCGCAAACGACTTGCCCATTGTAAAGAACATCTCGTCCGCAATCGCGATTCTCTCCTGCGGAATGTTGCAGGCTCCGTATAATGATGTAATATCAACCATACCGCCGTTAACCTCAAGGGTTCCGAATACCTTTTCAGTATCGTCATAGTCGCGGTAGTTCCATACCAATACTCCGTAGTCGGAGCCGGATTCGAGTGTCAGCGTACCGGAGTTCATAACAAGCTTATGCTCGGAGCTGTCCTCGTCGCCGCCGCCGAATCTTAATGTCGCTCTTGTCGAACCCGCGGCAATGTCACTGTTTGTAACGGTAACAGTTCCGGCGATATTCGAGAAGATAGCGTTAGCGTATTTGCCTGTCGAAATATCTATACGGCTGTCCGTAAAGTCGATATCCTTGTTTGCCCAGATACCGGTGGAGGAACAATTGTCAATATATATCGTAACGGAATCAAACTTAATGTTTCCGTTCTCATATCCCTCATGTCCAACGCGGAATCCGCAGTTAACCGAGCTGACGTCGAGCTTGCCGCCGCCTTTGACAATCACGTTCTTCGACAGGGACGTAACCGCGTCGGCGCCTGTTTCGCTCGTAAGGGTGTTGTTGCCCTTAAGCTCTATCGTAAGATTCTCCAGCTCGCTGTATATAAGCGCGCTCTTGTAGTTTGCCGGGTCGTAATCATACGACTTGGTAATTTCGGCGTTTTCGAGAGTGAGTATCTTGTTAGTTGTGTCAAACACAGCCTTACCTTCTCCGCATTCTACCTCGGTCTTTTCGGTAGTAAGCTGCTCGCCGTTTACCCACAGCTTAAAGCTCATAACCTTGCTCGAGAGCACAACCCTGCCGCTTTCGGAAAGGTTCTCGCCCTCTATAAATACCATATTGTCGCCGATTTCGATGTCGCTGACGTTTGTAGCTCCGGACGAGGATGTGATATCCAGCGTTCCGCCTTCAACAACAACCTTTCCCTTAACGCTTGTATCTCCTGTGCCGGGATCGCGGTAGTTATATACAAATATTCCGTAATCCTGGCTCGACTCAGCCTTAAAGCTTCCGGATTTCATCACAAAAGCGTGTTCGGAGCTGTCGTCGTCACCGCCGCCGAAATGCACCGCGGCTCTGTGCGAGCTGACCTCTACCTCTGCGCCGTCAACCGTAACAGTACCGCCGATGTTGGAGTTCATAGCGCCCGCGTAGCGGCTGCCTGTCGTAATGAAAATTTTACCGTTATTAAACATAACGTCCTTGCCTGCCCACAGGCCTGTCCACGAGCCGTCCTTAACGGTAACGTCGCCGGCGTCGAACACCACGCTGCCCTCGACGTATATTCCGTAGTGAGAGTTAAGAATATCAAGCGAGCCGTCGCCGATAAACTCTACGTCGCCCGTCGCCACAATACCCTCCGGATTACCCGCAAGGTTGAGTGTGCTCTTGCCCTTAAGCATAATCTTCAGCTTGCTTACCTCGCTGTAAACAAGCGCCTTCTTGCCCTCGGTATACTCATACGCAGTATTCGGAACCGCGTTATCAAGAATAAGTGTGTTAGTTGTCGAGTTATAGCTTGCTTTTCCGCTGCCGCAGGCAACTTCCTTTTTGTCTGTGCTAAGCTGTACGCCGTTTACCCAGACCTTGTAGTTAAGCTTTGTTACCGGAATCACCTCAGTCTCATAGTGAGTCGGGTCATTTTTACATACGTGCTTCTTTAATCCGGGTTCAGTCTCGGACGCTTCTTTTTCAACAACCCATTCACCCCAATTATGCCGGAGAGCGTCGTAGTTCACCGTAGTCTCCTGAGTGGTAAACCTGGTGTCGTTGAACACAGCTCTGTACTTGGCATAGCCCGAGTCTTCACAGGTGGCCGCCTTGTATTCGAATCGATCAACGCTCACGCTTTCAACCGTAACGCTCTCGTCGGGAGTCGCGATACATTCGAGCGTAGCTGTACATTTTGAGTAATCGTCAGCCCACACATACTGCGGCTCTCCCCAGTCTGAGGCAGGAGCTTCTCCCTTGGCGAAAACACCAAAGGGTATTAGCGCTACTACCAACATAACCGACAAAAGCACGCTGACTGATTTAAACATTCTGCTTTTCATTGAGCTTTCCTCCTTTTATCCGCCTAACGAGCGGATATATCTGGTTTTATGGTACCAAAAATCACGCCTTTTGTCAACAAATCTTCGTGTGATTATCAATAAAAACTGTAAAGTAATATCCAAAAATTTGGACACTTTCAACACGTACTCAAAAACTTAAATTTTCATTGGTTAACATTTACATATTTCTTATCCTCTGTTTGTGCAAACAGACGATTTAGTTTACAATCGGTCTTTCTCTATTGAAATAGCATTTTGAAAAACATATAATGAAAGTGAATATGCTACTACATAACGAAGGGAAGTTTTGAAATGAAAAGAGCAATCTCCGTTCTTCTGTGCGTTTTAATATGCATATGCTGCTTCGCGGCAGCTCCGGCACAGGCTGCTCCGTCCAAAAAGACTACAGGCTACGGCCAAAAAACCAAGCTGACCAATCCCTCGGACTTTTCGTGGGATAACGCTTCGGTATACTTTTTGCTGACCGACCGTTTTTATAACGGAAACACCTCCAACGACCACTCCTACGGCCGTGCTACCGACAAAAGCGGCAGTCCGCTTTCGGGTTGGAACAACAACCCCGGAACCTTCCACGGAGGCGACTTCGCCGGTATTACCAAGAAAATAAACGAGGGCTATTTCGACAACCTCGGCGTAAACGCAATCTGGCTGTCCGCTCCGTATGAGCAGATTCACGGATATGTTACTCCGGGCGAGCCCAACGACTTTTCTCATTACTCATACCACGGCTACTACGTGCTCGACTACACCGAGCCCGACCTCAACTTCGGTACACGCCAGGAGTTCCAGACAATGGTCGATACGGCGCATAAGCACGGCATACGCGTGATTATGGATATCGTTATGAATCACGCGGGCTACAACACAATCAAGGATATGATCACCTACAACTTCGGCTCCTTCAAGGACAAGTCCGCGGCTCAGTCATACATCTACAAGCTCACAGGCGTAAACAGTCTGCACTCCACAATCGACTATGACGGCGGAGCGTCCGAGTGGGGTCGCTGGTGGGGCAACGACTGGATTCGTTCGGGACTCGCGGGATACACCGGCGGCGACGGCGGCGACGAGCTGACCTCCTGCCTTGCAGGCCTTCCCGACTTCCGCACCGAACAGTCGAAGAGCGTCTCCCTTCCGCCAATCCTCAAAACTAAATGGGGACAGGAAAATACATTGAGCAAAAAGACCTCCAAATACGGCGGCTCCGATACCGTTTCCAACTATATAGTAAAATGGCTGTCCGAGTGGGTTTCCGAGTACGGCGTAGACGGATTCCGATGCGATACGGCAAAGCACGTCGAAAAATCCTCTTGGAAAAAACTTAAAAACTCCTGTGTAGCCGCGTTAAAATCCTGGCGTCAGAAAAACAAGGGCAAAGCCGGCTCCGACTGGCAGGACGACTTCTGGATGACCGGCGAGTGCTGGGACTTCAAAAACCTCGCTCTCGACTCCTACAACACCGAGGGCGGATTTGACTCGATGATTAACTTCGGCTTCTCCGGCTCCGGAGTTCCCGGAATCTCCAGCATAAACGGCACATACCAGGGCTACGCCGGAGCGCTCAACAAAGACCCCGGCCATAACGTCCTCACCTATATCTCATCCCACGACTCCGCTCTCGCCGCGCGCGACAGCAGCGATAGCCTCATCTACCAGGGCTCAGCCTTCCAGCTTCTGCCCGGAGCGATCCAGATATTCTACGGCGACGAGACCAACCGTCCCACAGTTCCCGGAATGGGCTTTGACGGCCACGGCGGCTCGGGTCACTCCCTGCGTGCCGATATGAACTGGAACAGCATTGACCAGAAGGTTCTCTCTCATTGGCAAAAGGTAGGCCAGTTCAGAAAGAAGCATATATGTATCGGCGCGGGCGACCACCAGCAGATCACCTCATATTCCGCCTCAACCGGTTATGTATTCTCGCGTTCCTATGACAACGGCGAGATGGCCGACGGCATTGTCGCGGTAATCGGCGCCCCCAAGAACACCGACATTGAGGTCAACGTATCCTCGGTATGGGGCAACAAAACCAAGGTAACAAACTTCTATGACGGCAAAACCGCTGTGGTAACAGGCGGCAAGGCAGTCTTTAACTCCGGCGAAAACGGTACAATCCTTATCGAAGGTCCCCAGTCCTCAATCCATATGAGCGTAAAAGGCGACTACGGCTTCTATGACAGCCAGGAGCTCACCGTATCGCTTCGCGGAGCAGACTACGCTATGATTTCCGTCAACGGCGGCCCCGCGTTTAAAGTCGTTAACGGCCAAAAGTTTAAGGTCGGCGACGGCATCGAGGTAGGTACGGTATTCGAGGTTGTTATGTCTGCTAAGAACGACAAGGACGAGCTCGAAAAATCCTTTAACTTCAAAAAGAAAGATCCCAACGCCGTAACGCGAATCTACTTTGACAACACCTCGTACAACTGGTCGAGCATATATGCGTATATCTATGACGAAAGCGGCAGCGAGCCTAAGTCAAACGCCGCGTGGCCGGGCAAGGCGATGACATTCGACAGCACTCTCAACCTCTACTGTATGGACGTCGACGACGAACTGACCAACGGCTGCGTAATATTCAGCGAAAACGGCGGCGGCAACCGATATCCCGGCGAAATGGCAAAGGGACTCGACATCGCCGAAACCAATATGATTTTCCTCTCGGACAACAAGTGGGAACCATACACCGGACAGACTCCGCCTCCTCCGACTCAGCCCGATCCGTCAAAGACAACAACCATCTACTTTAACAACTCAAACTCTCATTTTTCAACTCCGTATATATATTATTGGAAAGAAGGCACCACCGAAAGCGACATCACCTGGCCGGGCAAGGCGATGAAGAAGTACAAGGACGATATCTGGACAATCTCCTTCCCCAAGGACTACAATATGTGTATCTTCACCGATAACGGCGGCAACAAAACAGGCGACCTGAAAATTCCGGGCGGCAGCAATATGTTTGACGGCTCAAGCTGGTCATACCTTGATGTTCCGACCAATCCCGTGCCATCCGGACTTATAATCGGCGACGTAAACCTCGACACGCGTGTAAACGTCAAGGACGCCACCCTGATCCAGATGCACGTCGCAAAGCTTAGTACCCTCACCGGCAACGCCCTCACTCTCGCCGACTGTGACGGCAACAATATGATTTCTGTAAAAGACGCGACAAACATCCAGTTCTACGCCGCGGGCTATTTCGCTAAGTGCGGCTCCGCCGGCAAGAACTACAGCGGAGGCTCCTCTGCTCCGGCTACTCCGTCAACCAATCCCGTCGCAGAGCCAACCGAGGCTCAAAAACAGTACGTTTACTTTAAAAACACTAACTGGAACGGCGTTCGCGCGTATTTCTGGTCGGAAAGCAACAAGGAAATGATGAGCTGGCCGGGCAAGGATACCGAAAAAATTTCCGAGGGCATCTATCGCGCCGAAGTTCCGAACGGAGCAACCTGCGTAATTTTCAATACCAACGGCGACCAGACCAAGGACCTCACTTTCCCTCATACCGGAATGGCATACGACGGAACCGATTGGTCTGATTATAAAGAATAACCAGAGTAAGAAAGGCATGCCTATGACACGATTCTACTCGTCGCTCATTAAGCATGGCAGAAACTGAGCGGATAATATAAATCATTTTTGATCTATAGCGCAAAAATAAACCGGACGGCCAATACCGTCCGGTTTATACTTTGTGTTTTCGATTATTCTGCTTTCTTAAGCTGGAATGCGCCAACAAGGTAAAGTACAGGAAGTACGAGACCTGTTACAAGCGAGAATACGTTGAAGCCCTGAGCATAGCTTACGAGTACAAGTATATTTGATAATACTGTAAAAGCTACGCTTACGATACCGCAGATAACGCATACCTGAGCCTTCTCCGGCTTATTCCAGTTAACAACACCGAGAATACCGGCAACAAACTCAACAATTGTTCCTAATAATCCGAGGATAACGGCGAACCAATACATGCCTGCGCCCTCGCCGAGAGCTGATGTAATAAGAGCCATTCCTCCGAGCGCAATAAGGCTAACAACTAAACCGATTGCACCGAAAATGATCATAAGAATGCCAATAACCTTTAAAAGTTTAGAACCCATCATATTTCCTCCTTTATTTATTTAGACAGCGCTAGGCTCTCTATTTAATTGTATTATAACAAAACAGAATTCATAACTCAATATAAATCAGCATACAATTTTGTAATATGTTGCTTAAAATGCTTACATTTTCGTATTATTTTACCTTTTATTGCGGAAAACATCCGTATTCTGCTAAAATTACAACAAAATACACATATTCTCCGACAAAATTGACCGATTGGCACCTTACAAATGACTAAATTTAATCTTTTGCTTGATTAAATTTTGCGAAACTATTTTATTTTGCATAAATAAACGTTAACAAATGATTAATTTTTATCATTTTCTATTGACTTTATCAAAAATAATGATATAATTTAATCAGAGGTGATTGAATTTGCTCAACCAGGACAGGTATCAGTTGATTCAAAACATCATAAACGAACGAAACACCGTAACGGTTGCCGAACTCTCCCTTGAGCTCGGACTTTCCGAATCCACAATACGCCGCGACCTTACGGCTCTTGACAAGCTCGGCAAAATCCGTAAGTTCTTCGGCGGAGCAACCGCGATAAAGGATCACGGTGGTTTTCACGAGGACTCCTTCAGCAACCGCGAGGCCGTAATGAGCGAGGAAAAAACCTCAATCGGCCGTTACGCGGCAACTCTGATAAATGACGATGACTTTGTATTCATCGACGCCGGCACGACAACCTCGCGGATGATAGACTTTATCTCCAACGAAAAAGCCACCTATATGACCAACGGCATAGCCCACGGCCGAAAGCTTATCCAAAAAGGTCTCAACGCTTATATAATCGGCGGCAAGATCAAACCCACAACCGAGGCAATCATCGGCTCCGCAGGCAACAACAACCTGAAAAACTTCAACTTCACCAAGGCTTTTATCGGAGCTAACGGCATCGACATCCTGTCTGGCTACACCACCCCGGACGTGGAGGAGGCTATTATAAAGGAAACTGCCATAAACAAAAGCTACGCTTCCTTTGTACTTGCCGACCGCACAAAATTCCGCAGGATTTTTCCCGTGACGTTCAGCCCGCTCGCTAAATGCTGTATAATCACCGACAGTCTTTCCGACAATAAATTCAGGAACGAAACTATAATAAAGGAGGTTAACAGATGATTTACACAATCACTCTCAATCCCTCGATTGATTATATCGTACACCTCGACAAGCTCGTCGATGGTATTACTAACCGCACGACAACCGAGGAATACTACTTCGGAGGCAAGGGTATCAACGTATCCTTTGTGCTCGCCGAGCTCGACCTGGATTCTACGGCGCTCGGATTCACAGCCGGATTCACCGGCGAAGCGATAGAAAACGGCGTAAAAGAAAAGGGCATAAAATCCGACTTTATAAAGCTGCGCGACGGTATCTCCCGTATTAACATAAAGATAAAGGCCGGCGAAGAAACCGAGATTAACGCCCAGGGACCGAACATCGCTCCCGACGAACTCGAAAGTCTGATGTCAAAGCTCGACTGTATACAGGACGGCGACACTCTGATTCTGGCAGGCAGTATCCCGAACACCCTCCCTGACGACACCTACGAGAATATGCTCGAAAGACTCAAGGACAAGAACGTCCGAATCGTCGTCGACGCTACAAAAAAACTCCTCGTAAACTCGCTCAAATACAATCCTTTCCTTATAAAGCCCAACCGACAGGAGCTCTCAGAGATTTTTGACGTTGAGGTAAAATCCGAGGAAGATACCATAAAATACGCCAAGGAGCTGCAAAAGCTCGGCGCGAAGAACGTGCTGATTTCCCTCGGCGGCGAGGGCGCTATGCTGGTTGACGAAAACGGCGATGTCCACAAGGCAGGCGTGCTCAAAGAAAAGGTAATCAACACCGTAGGCTCAGGCGACTCCATGGTAGCCGGATTCGTCGCCGGATATGAGAAAGAAAAAAGCTACCCTTACGCTCTTAAACTGGGCAGCGTCTGCGGAAACGCCACAGCGTTCCTTCCCGGACTTGCCACAAAAGAAAAAATAAATGAGCTTTTAAAAAAGTTCTAATCAAAACAAGGAGGCTAATATGCGTATCACTGATTTGCTTAAAAAGCAAGGCATCTCTCTCGGCGTATCGGTAAAAGACAAGAGAGACGCTATCGACACACTCGTTGCCCTGCACGAAAAATGCGGCAACCTCAAGGACGCCGCCGCGTACAAGGAAGGTATCCTTAAGCGCGAGGAAATGGGCACCACCGCAATCGGAATGGAAGTTGCCATTCCCCACGCAAAGAGCGAAGCTGTAAAAGCTCCGGCCCTCACCGCAATCACGGTACCCGCGGGCGTAAACTATGACGCTCCCGACGGCGCGGATTGTAAACTTATCTTTATGATTGCCGCGACTCTTGACGGCGACGTACATCTGGAGGTTCTCGCCAGAATGATGCAGATGCTGATGGATCCCGATTTTACGGCAAAACTCAAGGCAGCTAAATCCGCCGACGAATTCCTTAAAATCATCGACGATAAGGAAACCGAAAAATTCCCTGAAGAGGCCGCCGCTCCGGCTGCTAAGCAGGACGGCTTCCGCGTACTCGCCGTAACAGCCTGCCCCACAGGTATCGCTCATACCTATATGGCGGCTGAGGCTCTTACCAAAGCAGGCGAACAGATGGGAATCACCATCAAGGTCGAGACTAACGGCTCCGGCGGAGCAAAGAACATTCTCACACCTGACGAAATCAAAAACTGCGACGGTATCATTATTGCCGCCGACAAGAGCGTAGAAACAGCTCGTTTCAACGGCAAACCCGTATTATCCACAAAGGTTGCCGACGGTATCCATAAACCGGAGGAGCTTATCAACAAGATTGTAAACGGACAGGCTCCAGTGTTCCACTCTGACAAGGCAGAAAGCGCATCCGCAGCTTCGTCGGATGACGAGAGCTTCGGCCGTAAGCTTTACAAACACCTGATGAACGGTGTATCCCATATGCTTCCGTTCGTAGTAGCCGGCGGTATCTTCATCGCTATCGCCTTCCTTATTGATACAATTATGGGCGCTCCGCAGGACGGCAACTTCGGTACAGCTACTCCCGCGGCGGCATGGTTCAAGTCAATCGGCGGAATCGCCTTTGACTTTATGCTTCCGATTCTTGCGGGATTCATCGCGATGTCTATCGCTGACCGTCCCGGACTGCTCGTAGGTTTTGCCGGCGGATATCTCGCCAAGGTCGGCGCGACATTTGCCAACCCGTTTGCCCTCACAGGCGACGCTGCCGCTCAGGCAGGCGTAGACTCCGCGGTTCCCTCCGGATTCCTCGGAGCTCTGCTCGCGGGCTTTATCGCAGGCTGGCTGATGAAGATGGTTATGAAGGGTTGCGAAGGCTTCCCAAGGTCACTTGAGGGTATCAAGCCCGTACTCATCTTCCCTCTTTGCGGTCTCGGAATAGTAGGCGTAATGATGTGCGCCGTTAACCCGATAATGGGTATAATCAACACAGGAATGACAAACGGTGTAACAGCTATGTCCCAGAATCCGGCTATGATAGTTCCGCTTTGCGCTCTGCTCGCGGGAATGATGGCCATTGATATGGGCGGCCCGTTCAACAAGGCAGCTTATGTTACCGCGGCAGGTCTCCTCGCAAATTCACCCAACGAACCCGCTTCACAGATAATTATGGCGGCTGTTATGATCGGCGGTATGGTGCCTCCTATCGCAATCGCTCTCTCGACCACATTCTTCAAAAGCAAGTGGTCTGAAGAAGAAAGAAAGAGCGGTCCGGTTAACTACATTATGGGTCTGTCATTTATCACAGAAGGCGCAATCCCCTACGCTGCCGGACATCCTCTCCAGGTTATTCCGAGCTGTATCATAGGCTCAGCGGCGGCAGGCGCTTTATCGGCTCTGTTTAGCTGTACTCTGCGCGCTCCTCACGGCGGTATCTTCGTTCTTCCTACAATCGGCAATCCTCTTATGTACTTCCTCGCTCTCGCGGTAGGCTCGATTCTGGGAATGCTTATGCTCGCTATCCTGATGAAGAAAAAAGCATAATAATATAACAAAGGAGAAAAACTATGGTATCCAAAAAACTAACAATTGTTAACGCTCAGGGTTTCCATATGCGCCCGGCGTCAACCTTCGCCACAGCTATGGCTAAATATTCGTCCGACGTAGTCCTCAAGCACAACGGTCAGGACGTCAATGCTAAAAGCCTTATGAACATCATCGCTGCCTGCATCAAGTGCGGTAACGAAATCGAAGTTGTTGCCACAGGCGACGACGAGAACGAGGCTCTGGCAGAGGCCGTTTCAATGATAGAAGCCGGCTTCGGCGAATAATTCAGATTATGAATCCGGGGCTGTCGCGTTGCGGCAGCCCCAAGTACACATCAAACAACAAGAGGTGAAATAAATGTTAAAAGGTATAGCCGCTTCCGAGGGTATCGGAATCGGAAAGGTTATGATAATCGAGGAACATTCTCTCGAATACCAGCCCAAACAGGTCGCTGATACCGACGCCGAGCTGCAGCGTTTTCACGACGCGGTAGACGCTTTCTGCGAGGAAACTATGGAGCAGGCCGAGGCAGTCAAAAAGTCAGCCGGCGAAAAAGAGGCCGAAATCCTTATGGGGCACATTTATATGATGAAAGACCCCGGTATGGTAGGAACAATGGAAGCCCAGATAACAGGCGGCCAGTGCGCCGAAGCCGCGGTTGAACAGATTTGCGATATGTTTATCGAGGCGTTTTCGTCCACAGGCGACGAGGTTACCGCGCAGCGCGCCGCCGACGTAAAAGACATCAAAACCGCGATTCTCAGCATTCTTCTCGGAGTTAAAGTCGTAAAAATCAGCGAAGCTCCTGCCGGCACCGTAATCGTAGCCAAAGAGGTAACTCCCTCGATGACAGCCGGTATCAACAAAGAAAACATCGTAGGCATCGTTACCGAGACAGGCTCCCAGACCTCGCACTCCGCGATTCTTGCCAGAGCTCTCGAAATCCCGGCTGTGCTGAGCGTAGAAAACGCAACCACACAGCTCTCCTCAGGTGAGCAGCTCATAGTTGACGGCAGCGAGGGTCAGGTTATAACAGCCCCAAGCGAAGCTGAAATCCAGGAATACACCGAAAAACGCGACGCTTTCCTGCGCGAAAAACGTGAGCTCGAAAACTACAGAGGCAAAAAAACTCTCAGCGCCAGCGGCGAGGAATACGAGCTGTTCTGCAACATCGGAACCCCAAAGGACGCCGCCAAAGCTATGGAAGCAGACGGTGAAGGCGTTGGACTTTTCCGCACAGAGTTTCTGTTTATGGACAGAAACGCCCTGCCCACCGAGGACGAACAGTTTGAAGCCTACAAGCAGGCGGCAATCGTGCTCAAGGGCAAGGGACTTATCATTAGAACTCTCGATATCGGCGGCGACAAGGAGATCCCCTACCTCGGACTCGAAAAAGAAGAAAACCCCTTTATGGGCTTCCGCGCAATCCGCTACTGCCTAAAGCACCGCGACCTCTTCAAGTCCCAGCTCAAGGCAATACTGAGAGCAAGCGCGTTCGGCGATATCCGCATTATGTTCCCGCTTATCACCGCGATAGAAGAACTCAGAGAGGGCAAGGCTCTCGTCGAGGAGGCAAAGGCCGACCTCAGAGCTTCGGGCATCGACTTTGACGAAAACATCAAGGTAGGCGTTATGACAGAGACTGCCGCGTCCGGCGTAATAGCCCATATGCTCGCCAAGGAAGCCGATTTCTTCTCAATCGGCACAAACGACCTCACCGGCTACACTATGGCGGCGGACAGAGGAAACAGCGACGTAGCTTACTTGTACTCGCCGTTCCAGCCAAGCGTTCTTATGATGATTCAGCGTATTATCAAATGCGCCACCGAAGCCGGCATACCTGTTGGAATGTGCGGCGAAGCGGCGGCAAACCCGATGATGATTCCTTTGCTTATCTCGTTCGGACTCACCGAATTCAGCGTATCAGCTCCGTCGGTACTAAAAGTCAGAAAGACTATCTCAAAATGGACAAAGGCAGAAGCTGACAAGGTATGCGAAAAGGTAATGTCAATGACTACCGAAGCAGAAATCACTCAGTATCTGAAAGACGTAGTATAGTAATATAATAATTCAACAACAGCTGCTTTCCGACAAGGAGAGCAGCTGTTTTTTATCATCCTGAATGAAGCAGAATCAAAAATCTCCCCCCACCGTCATCCTGAGCGGTCGCGAAGCGAATTTCGCGTTAGCGAAATAGCCGAAGGATCTCACAATGACAGATGACGGTTTTTTATGCATAGTCCTGCCGCTATATAAAGGAAGGAGATCCTTCGGTTCCGCTGCGCTGCACTCAGAATGACGTACTTTGCTTAATATGTGTTTTTGTAGAAATGGCTTCTCATATATGCCGCCGTCTGCCTGACCACAATTCCGCATTGCGAATTTCGCGTTAACCGAAATCTATTCCAACAAACACAGGAGCTGACCCTTGCGGGTCAGCTCCATTTTGCTTATTTCACCTTGTATTATATCACAGAGTGATTGTCTTTGAAATCGCGCCTGTTGTGACGGTGATTTCCGTTCCTTGCGGAATAGATTTCTTGAGCGACAGCCTGAGTTCTCCGTTAGCGAACTCCGGTATAACCTCGCCGTCCTTTGTGGCTACGTTGTTGATATAGTCGTCTGTCTTGAGCACAGTACCGTTCTTGTCCTTAAGCACGATGTATGTGCTGTCTGACGGCTTGTAGCTCTTAACGATATTGTTGTTCTTGTCGTAGCAAACAACGGTAAACAGTTCGTTTTCGTTTGAAACACTTATATCATATTTGCTCACCTCGCCGGCGTTAACCTTTACGGCCGGAGCGGTAACAACTGTAATCGAATCTCTGCCGACAACAGGAATCGTCGCCGTGTAGATAATATTACCGGCTGTCTGTGCCTCAAGGTTAACCTTTGCGACGCCGTTTACAAAATCAACTGTCACGAGCTGGGTCTTGTCGTTATCCGAGCTGCCCTCGTCCTCATCATATTCTCTGAAGGTTACCTTGGTATAGGTGTGGTTGTATGTATCGAGAATCTTGTTGTTATTATATGCTGTGAGGGTGAGCTCAACGTTCTGACCTGACTTGATCGAAGAATCCTTGTCGATATCAGTGCTGATCTTGATGTCGTCAAGGTTGCTGTTTACGATAACTGTCGGCGGAGTAAAGGTTGTGGAGCTGATCTCGATGCCGTTATAATAGAGCCTGAACTTCAGCGTGATATGCGGATCAAGGTTGACTGTGCTCTCCTTGATACCTGTAATTTTCATCACGCCGTTGCAGTCCTCGCCGAGGTCTACGCTTGTGAGTCTTACGTAAGCGCCGATATCGTCAGCGTCCATCTCAACCGTAATGCCCTTCGGGTCAGTCCAATCCGCACCGCGGTTGTCGAGGATCTTGAACTTGAACTCTGCGGTCTCGCCTACAACGATTGAGCTTGGGATGTCATCCGTAAACTTGATGGAATCCGGACGTCTCTCCTCGTCAATCTTAGCCTGGAAGGTCGAGATAACCGGCTGGTCGTTGTCGTCAAAGGCGGTAAAGATTACGTTAACCTTCTCAACCTTTGATGAGAGCTTCTTGGCATTAAATACGATAAAGTCGCCCTCGTTGTCGGTCATATACTTAACGTCGAGATCCTTATCGCTCGGATTGATTGTGAAATACTTGTTGAAATTATATTCCGAAACCGAACCGTGGGTCATCTCCTCGCCGTACTGGTCGATAAAGCTTACCTTAATCTTATAATCCTCGTCCTCGCCCGCTACGAGAGAATGCTCCTTGGTATCCGGGAAGATAATCTTCTGCGGCTTCGGAGCCGCAAGTACATTAATCTTGTAGGACTTAAAGTTCGGATCCTTGGCAACAGCGTATACATTGGCCGAGCCGGACTTTCCTGCTCTTACATAAACAATAAGCTCATTGTTAAGAATCAACGGAGCCGAAACAACATCTTCGTTATCGGAGTGAGCCTGGAAGGTGTTGTTATAAGCGTTATCCTCCGAGTCGGGATGATACAGTGACCAGTCAACCGGATCGCCGTAGTTATCCACAGCGTCATAGACCAGCTTATACGGCTTGTCCTCGTTAAGCTCATAGATATACTTAGCGCCGTCGATGGTCTCGATATCGAGAATATCGATCTTGTCGATTACGAGTGATACTACCGACACATTATGTCTGTCGGACTTTATCTCGGCATTTTCCTTTAGTATAGCCTGAACGCCGATAACCGTTTTGTCAACCTCGACATTCTCGATTGCCTTAAAGTTTGTAAGTTCGATATAGTCGGGATTTCTGGTTGAATATTTGATATCAGTTGTTCTTACCTTTGTATCGTCACAGGAGAATTGCCAGTTGAACAGGCCGGGATTGGCATTCTCAATCTTATCGCCGTAGTTGTCGATTACATCAAAGTAAATCTTGACGCCGTTTGCACGCGCGATACGCGGAGTCGTGATTTTAACTCCCTTAATCTCGTATTTGTCAACTGTACAGTCGGCTGTGTTGTTGTTCTCGTCAACCGAGATTTTATCCGAGCTGATCTTTACCGTATAAACAGTAGCCTCAAATACAGCGTCTGTTGTAAGGTTTACGCTTTCGCCGTCCTCAGACCATTCCTTCTTTACGTCCATAAGCGCTCCGCCCTTTTTAAGAGCGATTGTAAGCTTATCTCTGTCGGCTTCGGAAACTGTAGTAGTAAAGTTGATGGTAAGTATCTTTGCGTGTGTAGCCTTGAACGAAGAAATTCCCAGGGCGATATCCTTGACTGTTACTACGCACACAGCGCTTGCAGTTGTACCCGCGATAGTAACTGTGATTCTCGCTTCGCCCACAGACTTGGTAACGATTTCGCCGTCGGAGCTGACCGACGCAACCGCGTTGTTGTCGGATGTATATACAAACGACGGATTTGTGCCCGCGTTAGTGGCAACCGGGTTGAGCTTTCTTGTAACGCCGATTCCGAGCACGAGGTTGTCGGGAACCTCGGAAATCTTAGCGTCGTCCGAGCCGGAGCCGATAACCGTAACGGAAGTCGTAGTGCTCGCAACATTACCCTTTACGTCATACGCGATAACGGTAATGATAACAGGCGAATTGCTGGCGGTTTTGCCGGTTACAACGCCGTTTGCGTCAACTGTCGCAATTGTGGTATTGGTGGACTGGAACTCTGTGCGGTCTATCGCGATTCCCTCTGTCTCGGATTTTACGATAATACGGGAGGTGCCGCCTACCGTGATAGAGGACGGAGAAGCGGTAGCGCTGATTTTCTCGAGCTTGTCCGCCAAAGTACGGATCGGAGTCGGAGTATTTGACGAAGCCGGACTTGACGAGCCGTTACCCGGTGTAGCCTTAACCGCCGACGAGTTGCCTTTTACGGTAACCTTGATCTTCGCCTTAAGCGCCTTGCCCTTCTTGGACTTGCCCTTTGTTGTAACGGTAACAGTCGCCTTACCTGCCGATTTACCGGTGATTACAACCTTCGAACCGGAAACCTTTGCGGTTGCGACCGATTTCTTGTTCGACTTTACCTTAAATTTTTTGTTTGCCTTTTTGGAACCCTTAACCGTTACTTTTACGCTTGTCGTTTTACCCTTTTTGAGAGTAACGTTTTTCTTCGCTACCTTAACTGACTTGACAAACTTTTTGCCCTTAGCCTCAGCCGTAAGGCTGAAAGAGACTAAAGTAGTCAAAGCTACGAGTAACGCCAGGGTCACTGCTGTTGTTTTCTGTAACAACAGTCTGCTCTTTTTCATAAATTTTCCTCCTTAAAAAGCTTACGCGCTAAAAGTGCGTATGATTTTTCAGCCATCGCTCGTGCGCTCGCAGGGCGCAACTGAGCGGGCAATAAAATTCTTGTTCGATAGAAGCTACTGCTATATCAAAATCGGATTATAACAAACATCATAACACGATTATACAGTTTGTAGCATTTTTTTATCGAATCAAGAAAAATAATGTACACAAGTACATATTATATTATAATATCAAGAGGATATAATGTCAATCACTTTTTCTTACTAAACAGCGCAAAACACGATATAACGCAACAAAACGGCCGGTTTATTCACCGGCCGCTATACGTCTTATTGTTTGCCCGAATAGTTATGCGCCTTGTCGAGGAGCATATCCTTGACCTTCATCAGCCTTGTACGGCTGGATCGGTCGTTTTCTTCAAGCTTCATCGAAATATATTTTATTGTGTCCTGATAGCGCGGAATCATTACGTGCTCCAAAGAATTAACCCTTCGGCGCGTTTTTTCGATTTCCGCCGACATAAGCTCACAGCTTTTCTCGTACTGAGCCAGCTTTATAAGATCCGGCAGGACGTTGTTGAGCGATACAATCGCGTCGTCAAGCTCAAAGGACGTAAACGCGAAGCCATAGGGAAATATGTCTCCGCTGTCGGACGTTCTCGCCGAGGATTCGAACTGCGGAATCTCGACGCTCATTACGTTCTTGGAGGTCGTCTCGATGTTCACCTGCTGTTTAGGCGACATCAGCGACGCGTCAAGCGCTTCTTTGCTCATAACAGCGCTGGCGTTGACGAAGTGGTTGTTGCTGTTTTCGAGCTCAGCCTCAACCTTTTCGCGCAAATCCTTGGTCTCTCTTACAAGTTCAAGGAACTGCCTCATAAGCTCGTCGCGCTTATCCTTGAGCATTTTATGTCCTCGCACGGCGGTTTTAAGCTGCTTTTTAAGCTTAGTCAGCTGCATCCGCGTGGGGTTTACGTTCATTACTGCCATAGCTTACGCCTTTCCGTAGAACTCATCAAGCATATCGTCCTTGATTCTCTTTAGCTCGGAGCGCGGCAGGATTTCGAGCAACTTCCAGCCGATGTCGAGAGTTTCCTCGATCGAGCGGTTGGCGTCATATCCCTGGCTTACGTACTGACGCTCGAACGCCTCGGCAAATTCAGCGTACTTCTTATCCATATCGGTGAGCGCCGCCTCACCGAGAATAACCATAAGCTCACGCGCGTCCTTACCTCTTGCATAAGCCGCAAAAAGCTGGTTCATTGTAGCCGCGTGATCCTTACGTGTACGGTCGGGTCCGATACCCTTGTCCTTTAGTCTCGAAAGCGACGGCAGAACGTCTATCGGAGGTGTGATACCCTTTCTGTACAGCTCACGCGAGAGGATAATCTGTCCCTCTGTGATATAGCCTGTAAGGTCGGGAATCGGATGGGTCTTGTCGTCCTCGGGCATTGTCAGAATCGGAATCAGTGTAATAGATCCGTCCTTGCCCCTCAGTCGTCCGGCTCTCTCATACAGAGTCGCGAGGTCGGTGTACATATATCCGGGATATCCGCGTCGTCCCGGAACCTCTTTACGAGCCGCCGAAACCTCACGCAGAGCGTCCGCGTAGTTTGTGATATCGGTCATAATAACGAGCACGTGCATCCCAAGGTCAAACGCCAGATACTCCGCCGCGGTAAGCGCCATTCGCGGAGTGGCGATACGCTCAATAGCCGGGTCGTTGGCTAGGTTTACGAACATTACGGTTCTGTCAATCGCGCCCGTCTCCTTAAAGGACTGTATAAAGTAGTCGCTCTCCTCAAAGGTGATACCCATAGCCGCGAATACAACGGCAAACTGCTCGTCCTTGCCCCTTACAGCCGCCTGACGCGCAATCTGAGCTGCGAGCTGAGCGTGCGGAAGTCCCGAAGCCGAAAAGATAGGCAGCTTCTGACCTCTTACAAGGGTGTTAAGTCCGTCAATCGCCGATACGCCTGTCTGGATAAACTCCTGCGGATAGTTTCTGGCCGCCGGGTTCATCGGCGTACCGTTGATGTCCATACGTTTTTCGGGGATGAGGGCGGGGCCGTCGTCGATAGGATTTCCGAGTCCGTCAAATACTCGCGAAAGCATATCGGGAGAAACCGGAAGCTCCATCGACCTGCCGAGAAAGCGTACCTTGGAGCCCGCGAGGTTGATACCCGCGGCCGATTCAAACAGCTGCACAAGCGCGTTGCTGCCGTTAACCTCAAGCACCTTGCAGCGACGGGTCTCGCCGCTCGGAAGCTCGATTTCGCCGAGCTCGTCATACTTTACGTCGTCAACGTCGCTTACCATCATAAGCGGGCCGGCGACCTCCTGTATAGTGCGGTATTCCTTTGGCATCAGTCCTCACTCCTTTCCAGTACGTCCGCGATTTCCTTGTCAAGCTGAGCCTGAATAGACTCGAACTCCGCGTCAATCTTATCTTCGGGTTCATATTTATAACGGCCGATTCTCTCTCTTACGGGGATATTTACGAGCATCTCGATATCCGCGCCGCCGTCGAGAGCGTCGCCTGCCTTATCATAATAGCTGAGAATAGTTCTCATCATAAGCACCTGCTTTTTGAGCGAGGTGTATGTATCTGTCGGGTCAAAGGCGTTCTGGTGCAGGTAGTCCTCACGGATTGAACGCGCTGTCTCCAGCTTAAGACGGTCAGACGCCGAGAGAGCGTCCATACCTACGAGGTTTACGATTTCCTCAAGCTCCGCCTCGTCCTGAAGCAGAGCCATAAGCCTGCCCCTGAGCTCCATAAAGTCCTCGGCGGCGTTTTCCTTAAACCATCCTTCAAGCTGATCGGTGTACAAGGAGTAGCTCGTCAGCCAGTTAATCGCCGGGAAATGTCTCTTGTACGCGAGGTTAGCGTCAAGACCCCAGAATACCTTTACAATTCTAAGCGTAGCCTGTGATACCGGCTCCGAGATATCTCCGCCCGGAGGTGATACGGCTCCGATTACTGAGAGCGCGCCCTCGGTATCCTCCGTACCGTTAACGATTACTCGTCCGGCTCTCTCGTAGAACTGAGCAAGTCTCGAGCCGAGGTATGCGGGATATCCTTCCTCACCGGGCATTTCCTCCAGTCGTCCGGACATCTCTCGAAGCGCCTCCGCCCAACGCGAGGTTGAGTCCGCCATAAGCGCTACTGTGTATCCCATATCGCGGAAGTACTCGGCGATTGTGATTCCTGTATAAATAGAAGCCTCACGAGCCGCGACCGGCATATCGGAGGTGTTGGCGATAAGTACGGTTCTCTCCATCAGCGAGTTGCCGGTTCTCGGATCCTTTAGCTCCGGGAACTCGTTGAGAACGTCTGTCATCTCGTTACCGCGCTCTCCGCAGCCGATATACACGATGATGTCGGCGGCAGCCCACTTGGCGAGCTGGTGCTGTACGACTGTTTTACCCGAACCAAAGGGTCCCGGTACAGCCGCTACGCCGCCCTTTGCGAGCGGGAAAAGCGTATCGATCGGTCTCTGGCCTGTTGTCAGCAGTATATCCGGCGAGAGCTTTTTCTTATAAGGTCTGCCCACACGTACCGGCCAGGTCGTATACATCTTCACGCCGGTTCCTTCTACCTCGGCAACAACCTCGTCGATTGTAAACTCGCCTTCCTTTATACTTGTTACAGTACCCTCAAGCTTATTAGGCACAAGGATTTTGTGCAGTACGGCGGCGGTCTCCTGAACCGTGCCGAGCACATCGCCGGACTTAACCTTGTCACCTTCCTTTACGCACGGAGTAAACTTCCACTTTTTGTCATGGTCGAGCGACGGAACATCCACTCCTCGTGTGAGGTTTGTACCGGCGACCTTCATAATCTCGTTAAGAGGACGCTGGATTCCGTCGTAGATCGCGCCGATAAGTCCGGGGCCGAGCTCTACCGAAAGCGGAGCTCCGGTGGACTCTACCTTTTCTCCGGGGCCGAGACCGGATGTCTCCTCATAAACCTGGATCGAGGCCCTCTCGCCGTGCATTTCTATTATTTCTCCGATAAGCTTCTGCTCGCTTACCCTTACAACGTCAAACATATTAGCGTCGCGCATACCGTCGGCGATAACCAGCGGTCCCGCGACCTTAGAAATAATTCCTGTTTTCAAACTTTTCACCTCAGTTGTTGAAAATAATGTCGGAGCCTACCGCCTTTTCGACAAAAGATGAGAGGCGTTTTCTTCCGGTACCCATATTGCCCGTAACCGAGGGCAGAGGGATAATCGCGGGAATAAGCTTCTCCTCATATCTCAAGCGCTCCTTTGCCGTATTGCCGTAGACCTCCTCGGTGAGGTAGATGATGGCGTAGGTTTCGCTGTCGGCAATATTCCTCAGCAGCCTTGCCGCCTCATCACTCTCAGAGCAAGGGTAGATGTCGATACCTATGGCGGAAAAGCCCTTTACGCTTTCCGCGTCGCCGATTACGGCGATGTTCTTAGCCATAAATCTCACGCAGCCTTTCTCTGATTATTTCGTCGTCGGTCTTGGTACGAATACCGCTGGCGATTATATGAATAACCTTTTTCTCCGCCTCACATCCGAGGTAGTAGCCGATAATCGGCTCCATACCCTCGCTAGCGCGCTTACAGCTTTCCTTAGCCGCGACAATCAGCTTATTGTCGACAAAGCGTTCGAACGCGGACGGTGATTTTTGATATTCTTCCATTGCTTTTTTGCAGTCATATTCGGGAAATTTTCCGAGAGTATCAAGCAGGTTTCCCTTCACGGCGGCTTCGATAACGGTTTTCTTTCTGAAACCCTCTGTCTCCGTCAACGCGGTTTCGAGGAATTTCGCGTCAGTCTTGGTCGCCGTACTGCGAATCGCTATTTTTATATTGTTATAGAACACAAGGGTTCTGAAGTATTCCTTTAGGAAATCCGAGTTATAGCTCTCGGATATTTCGAGCATACGCGCCATAGCCGCCGAATCAATAACAGCGTCGCTTTCTCTGGCGTCACCTTTTTGCGACAAAAGCTCGTACGCCGTGTCGGCAGGCTTTATCAGCCATTTGGGAAAAGCAGAGAACTTGCGGTTCTCCACCGCCTTAACTATAACCTCGGTATCAATCAGGCAGGGTTGTACAAAAAGGTGAGAGTATTTTCTCGCCGACATTGTGCCCTTGAGAGCAACCTTTAGGTTATGGATGTCGTTTTCAATCAAAAACGGGCTGAAAATCCCAAAATCCGGAGCAACTCTCCTGAGGTATTCCCACGTCTTTTCAGTGTGGAAGCTTATAACCTCGTCAACGTTGCCGCCTTCGCCGTAGCCCTTGTCCACAAGCGCCGTCGTGAGCTCCTTCTCGCTTTTACAGGCGAGGAGCTGTTCGATGTCGGTTTTTGTAAAGAGGGCTTTTTCCTTTGCTCTGACAGAACCCACGGAATATTCGTATGATAATCCCATAGCTCCTCCTTACTGCTTAAAGAGCTCGCGGTTAATATAATCCTCAAGACTGTCTCGGTTAGAGGATATAAGAGCGGAAAAGTCGAGGTTTTCCTCGATATTTCCCTTTTTGAGCACAAACCCGCCCTGAATATCTACAGGCTGGGTACAAACGCTTACATTCAACCCCGCGTCCTTTAGCCTGTTCTCAAAATCAGCGGGCTTCCTCATCAAATCCTTAGCGTTTAAAAGAATCTCACCGTCACAATCCGGAATCTTGGCGGCGAGCTTGTAGATAAACTCAAAGTACTCGCCGTCCGGCAGTCCAAGCAGATAGCTCAGTATACCGTCAACCGTCTTGTCGATTTCTTCTCTGCGCTTTTTGAGCAGTGTATTGCGGATTTCGAGCTGAGAACGGCTCTGCGCGGAAGCGCTCATCTGACTGAGCTTCGCGTTAGTCTTTTTCTCAATCCCGGCTTTTTCTTTTTCAGCGGTTTTTTCCGCCTCGGCGATAATCGCCTCGCGCTTTTCTTTTATATTCGCGTTGATTTTATTAACAGCTTCGTCGCAATCTGAGTTAATGCGGTTTATAATTTTCTCTCCGCTGCTCATTCAGACACCACCTTTCAAAATATTGATGTTTTCGTTACTATATCTTGAGAGACGGTACTGTGATTACAACTAACAGTGATACGATGAACGAGAGGAGAGCGTAAATCTCAACGAGGGTTACGCTTACCATAGCCTTCGAGAAGTTACGGTCGTCCTTTGCGCTGAGCGCAATACCCGATACAGCCGCCTTACCCTGGGCAAAGCCTGATACCATACCGCCGATACCGATAGCGAGCGACGCTCCGAAATACGCGAGTCCCTGACCGAGAGTCGGGATATCTCCGCCGAGCACGCCGCAGTTAACGAGTACGAGGAAGCCTACGATAAAACCGTAAAGGCCCTGTGTACCCGGAAGAAGTGTAAGTACAAGCATTTTACCAAACATAGAAGAATCCTCCGAGAGAACTCCCATAGAAGCCTGAGCGGCTCCTCCTACGCCCTTGGCTGAACCGAAGCCCGCGAGGGCTGTCGCGATTGACGCGCCTAATAAAGCAAAAAAGATACCATTCATTATTGTTTTTCCTCCTGAATTTTAATATATTTACTCTGCAGCGAGAACGGCTCAAACTCTTGACCGCCGCCCTCGTAGAATTTACTGAACATCTCAACATACTGCAATCTCATAGTATGTACATACGAGCCGAGCGCGTTGAGTCCTATGTTTATCGCGTGTCCGACAAGCATTATAACAACGAGGAAGAATATTCCCACAATTCCGGTGCCGAACATCGACGCCAGCATATTGAACACCTGAGCCATAACTCCGGTGGTCAGTCCCAGCGCGAGAAGTCGCGAATAGCTCAGCAGGTCGCTGATATAGCCTGTAACGTCGTACAGCGACGCCAGTCCGCCGACAACCTTGCCGAAGCCCTTTTTCTTTCTGCCCTGAGTGAGCACAAGTCCAACCGCGCAGCCAATTGATATAGCCGCTCCGATTGTAACAAATATCTGTCCGAGCGCGAGTCCCGAACCGAGTATCGCAAGTCCCACAAGCAAAAGCATCCACAATCCCGTGTCGAAGAACGCCTCGCCGTACTGCTTGTTCTTAAAGCAGATATAGAACTTACATCCCATACCAACCAGTATGTGAACAAGGCCGAACGCGATTGATACTATCATCAGCAACAGCGCGTCCTTTTGCGGGTCCAGCGTCGGCCACGGCAAAAGTTCCGCCATAGTCAGCTTCGATCCGGTAAAGAGATTATAAAGCACAACCGGCGCGTCGCCGAATATACTGCCGAATATCAGCCCCCAGAAGAAGGTCGAAATACCGCAGTACTGGAACAGCTTGAGGTTGTTTCTCATCTTCTCGTCAGGTCTAAAGACCTTCAGCACAATACCAATGGCAACCACCATCAGCAATCCGTAGCCCGCGTCCGAGAACATCATTCCGAAGAAGAAGTAGAAGAAGAACGCCAGCAGCGGAGTAGGGTCGATATCCGCGTGCGACGGCGCGGCGTACATAGTCAGTATGCCCTGAGCCGGCCGCGAGAAGCGGTTGTTTTTGAGCTTTACGGGAGCGTCGTCACCGGCGTCCTCAAACTCAACATAACAGGTAGCGACCCTGTCACAGAGCTTAGAGAGCTTATCCGTATCCTCTTCGGGGATATATCCCTCGATCACAAACACGTGTCTGGTATGCTCCAGCTCGTTAATTACATTGTATTTGTCCGCCCTGATGCGGAAGTAGTCCTGAGTATACTTAATATCCTCACGCCTGTCGGCATAGGAGATTATCTTTTCCTCAGCCTTTTTTGTATCCTTGTCGAGTTCCTCGAGCCGCAGGTTAAGCCGTCTTGACTTTTCCTTCGGAGTATGACTTGTCGGGCTCATCGGCCTTGCGTAGCCAAGCGACCTCAGCACATCCTCCGCCATAGCCTTCTGGCTGATTGGAGCAAAAAGCACCATACAGGTCATATTGTTCTCGCAGCACTGAACCTCAAGCTCAAACTCAAGCTTCGGGTTCTCGCCCGCGATAGCCTCGCCGAGAGTTTTCTCCGAATACGCCGCCGGCAGAGTGCCGATAAACACGGCAGTCGACCTTGTATCTGAGGTATTAAGCGGAATATCGAGGTTTTCCCACAGCGCCAGCTGGGCAAGCGACGTTTTAATCCGGATTTTTTCCGCCGAATTATCCGCTATTCTCTTGCTTAGCTCGACAATCTTTTTCGAAACCTCCACAACCTCGCCCGCTTTGGACGCGATTACTCCGATTTCGTCGGGGTCAACTTCCTTTCTTCCGCAGAAAGACGAGAGCAGCCCTTTCTTTTCGCGGGCATAATCGTCAAGAATCTTCAGCGCCTGTTCGGTCAGCGCGACGTTTTTCTCAAAAATCTGTGTCTGAGACGTCATATTGACCTTGGAAAAACCCTCTTTGTTCTTCGAGGATTTTTTAATCATAATCAGCGCGCTGTCCTGAAGATGCTCCAGCAGCCTCTTTCTGTCCTCTCTCAGTGCGACAATCCGAACTCTTTTCATTTTCAGTTTTGCCAATTCATTATCACCACACTTATTCTACGCTAATCGTGTTACAGCAGAACGGTCTCCACCGCTCCTTTGATAACGCTTTCTCTGTTTTTGTCAGCCGTTTGCGCGAGCGAATCGCATTGTTCGCCGGCTGACTTAGCGGCGGCGCTCAGCTGAGCGTCAGCGTCGCTTTTAGCCTTTGCAAAAAGGACTTCCGCGTCCTTTTGTGCGGCAGCTTTGGCGGAGGCGACAATTTCGTCTGCCTGCTTTTTGGCCAGGATCAGCTCCTGTTCGCCGTCCTTCTTAGCCTGTTCTTCGCGGATTTTTGAGTTTTCTTCCGCCTCAAGCACCGCGTCAAGTATATTTTTCGCCATATTTTCACTCCTTTTTAGAAGTTTATATAGATAAAAACATCCATACCGTTTTACTATATCATATTTTACGATAAAATTCAATCAAAATATTGCGTTTTTATCGAATATTTCACCTTGATAAAGCGTTTTTTGTTCCGTAACAAACCCGGGATTGCCTCATATTATAAAAGTAATTATATTTCATCATTTTTTCTTCTTGAAAATATTGTCAAATTTTGCGAAATATGGTATATTTATTATATATTGTTTAGCTTGAGGAGTAATCAGAATGAAACATTTTTTTCCGGCTGATATATTACTGCCAAAAAAGGACTTTGAACAATGGGCTGTCGTAGCCTGCGATCAGTACACCTCGGAGCCCGAATACTGGGAGGACGTCAAGGACATTGTCGGGGACAAGCCCTCGGCGCTCAACATCATTCTCCCCGAGGTTTATCTCGAAAAGGACAACAGCGAAAAGGTCAACAAAATCAACAAGACTATGGAGGAATACCTCGAAAGCGGCGTGTTTGAGGAACACAAAAACTCGATGATGTTCGTCGAGAGAGAATCCAACAACACTATCCGCCGCGGTATTGTCGGACTAATTGATCTGGAGGAGTACGACTACACTCCCGACAGCGACGCTCTTATCCGAGCCACCGAGGCCACCGTGCTGGATCGACTCCCTCCGAGAGTTGCGATACGTGAAAACGCCTCGCTCGATATGCCGCACATCCTGCTTTTGATCGACGACCCCACCCGTTCGGTAATCGAGCCGCTAAAGAACCGCAAGTACGACTACAAGCTCGCCTACGACTTCAATCTTATGAAGAACGGCGGCAGAATCAAGGGCTGGCTCCTCAACGACGCGATGATAAGCGAGGTACAAAACGCCCTCAACCGCCTTATCAAGGGCAAAAAGGACAAAATGCTGTTCGCTGTTGGCGACGGCAACCACTCCCTCGCCACCGCCAAGGAATGTTATAACAAAAGCAAAAACCCCCTCCAGCGTTACGCTATGGTCGAGGTAGTAAATATCCACGATGAAAGTATCCAGTTTGAGCCCATATACCGAGTTCTCTTCAACATTAACGAAAAGGACTTTATCGAGAGCTTCATCGACTATACCGATGAAAACGGCAGCGGCTCCAACCAGAGATTTATCTACATCACCTCCACATCATCGGGTAGTATACACGTAAAACAAACCGCCAAACTGCCAATCGGCACCCTGCAGTCGTATATAGACATCTATGTTCAGGATCACCCGGAGGTAAAGGTAGACTACATCCACGGCTCCAACGTAGTAAAGAACCTTTGCCGCAAACCGAACACCCTCGGCTTCATCTACGACGGAATGGCAAAGAACGAGCTCTTCCCCGCGATAGTAGCGGACGGCTCCCTGCCGAGAAAAACCTTCTCAATGGGACATGCCGAGGACAAGCGCTTCTATATCGAAGCAAGAAAGATAAAATAAGTCAAAGACTCGTCATCCTGAGCTTGTCTAAGGATCCCCCTGTCACTTATGTCCCCTGCTAGGGGAAATGTCTGCGCAGCAGACAAAAGGGTTGCCGTCTCCCGCTAGGGAAGGAAATTGTTACACGCTTGCGTGTCAATTTCCGGGGATAACTCTTTCAACAGAGCAAGTTTTCCTTTGAACCCTCGCTCAATTCCTGATTATTCATTACATTCGTCCCCGCCGTTGATGACGTTTTGAATTAAGCTTAACGCTTCCAAAGGCGGCTTTGGCTGTCAGGGCTCCTGACCGGCTTTGGCTCTCATAGCTTATGAGTCAAACTGACTGTTATACAGCTCGTAATAGAATCCCTTCTCTCCGAGCAGCTCCTCGTGCGTACCCTGTTCGATTATGTCGCCGTCCTTCATCACCAGTATGAGGTCGGCGTCTTTTATTGTCGACAGCCTGTGCGCGATGATAAAGCTTGTCCTGCCCTTCATCAGGTTGTTCATAGCGCGCTGAATCCTCGACTCCGTGCGCGTGTCGACCGACGAGGTCGCTTCGTCGAGTATCAGGATCGGATTATCAGCGAGAATCGCCCTCGCGATTGTGAGCAGCTGCTTTTGTCCCTGGCTCACGTTAGAAGCGTCCTCGTTAAGCACCATTTTATAGCCGTCCGGCAGTGTGCGGATAAACCTGTCGGCGTGAGCCGCCTTAGCCGCGGCGACAACCTCCTCGTCCGTAGCTTCGAGCCTGCCGTAGCGTATGTTCTCCATAATCGTGCCGTTAAACAGCCAAGTATCCTGCAGCACCATTCCGATTGCGTTTCTGAGCTCCCTGCGGTTAAACTCCCTGATGTCGTGTCCGTCAATCCGGATCACGCCGGAGTTTACGTCATAGAACCGCATAAGCAGCTTGACCATAGTAGTCTTTCCGGCTCCCGTAGGGCCGACGATAGCTACTCTCTGACCCTGTCTGATCTTCGCCGAAAAATCATTTATGATAATTTTGTCCTCGTTATAGCCAAACCGTACGTGCTCAAACTCAACGTCTCCGCGTACGCTTTCGACATCGACCGGATTTTCGACAGTCTGCTCCTCTTCTTCCTCGTTTAAAAACTCAAAAACTCTCTCCGCCGCCGCTGCCATAGACTGCACCTGGTTTATCACCTGCGAAATCTGCTGGATCGGCTGGGTAAAGTTCTTGACATATTGGATAAACGCCTGGATGTCGCCGATTGTGATAATGCCCTGAATCGCCAGCAATCCGCCCGACAGCGCTACCGCGGCGTAGCCGAGGTTGCCGACAAACATCATCAGCGGCATCATAATTCCCGACAAAAACTGGCTTTTCCAAGCTGAGTTATAGAGCTTTCTGTTCGTTTTTTCAAACTCCTCTATTGTCTCGGCTTCCTTATTATTCGACTTTATTATCAGGTGTCCGCCGTAGCTCTCCTCAACGATACCGTTGATATTACCGAGCTCCTCTTGCTGAGCGCGGAAGTGCTTCTGCGAAATTTTTACAATTACGCCGATAATCACCGCCGATACCGGCAGTATTACAAGCGCGATAAGCGTCATCAAAGGCGAAATCAGCAGCATCATAATCAGCGTGCCGACTACCGTACACAGCGAGGTTATAATCTGGGTTATGCTTTGGTTAAGCCCCATTCCGAGCGTGTCGACGTCGTTGGTGATTCTCGACAGCACTTCGCCGTAGGTTCTGCTCTCAAAGTATTTAAGAGGCATACGGTTTATTTTTTCTGAGATTTCCTTACGCATACGATAACAGATTTTCTGTGTAACGCCCGTCATCAGCCATCCCTGAACAAACATAAACAAGGCGGATACTCCGTACAACGCCAATACTATCAGCAGTATTATCCCGATGTATCCGAGGTCAATCGTACCTGTACCCTGAATTTGCATCATCAGGCCACTTGCGAGGGCGGTAGTCGCGTTACCCAGGATCTTCGGCCCGATTACCGCGAAAATCGTCGACAGTGCCGCGCAAATCATAACAATAATAACTGCGATTTTGTAGCGTCCGATGTATTTTATCAGGTTCTTTATCGATCCCCTGAAGTCCTTAGCCTTTTCGACGGGAGCCATTTTTCCGCCGTGGCCTCTGCGAGGTCTGGGTTCAGCCATCGAGCTCACCGTCCTCTCCCAGTCCCAGTTCCTTTTCGGAGAGCTGGGATTTTGCAATTTCAAGGTATTCGCCGCAGGTTTTGAGCAGGTCCCTGTGAGTTCCGATTCCGGCAATCCTGCCGTCGTCAAGCACAATAATCCGCTGCGCGTCTATAATCGTGGAGATTCGCTGAGCTACGATAATCACCGTGCTGTCCGAAACCTCCTTATCAAGCTCCTGCCTGAGCTTTTTATCCGTTTTCATATCGAGAGCCGAGAAGCTGTCGTCAAAAATATATATCTTCGGATTCTTGGCAATCGCGCGCGCTATGGACAACCTCTGCTTCTGACCGCCGGATACGTTGGTTCCTCCCTGCGAGATTTCGGATTCATATCCGTCCGGTTTTTCGTCGATAAACTCAGCTGCCTGGGCAATACGCGCCGCTTTTTCTATCTCGGCGTCGCCGGCGTCCTTATTGCCGAACCTCAGGTTCGACGCAATCGTACCGCTAAAAAGGATTCCCTTCTGCGGAACATAACCTATTTCGTCACGCAGCGACTCCATGGTCACGTTGCGTATATCCTCGCCGTCAATCAGCACCGCGCCGCCCGTAACATCATACAAACGGGGAATAAGATTAACCAGCGTAGACTTTCCGCTGCCGGTACTGCCGATTATCGCGGTAGTCTCGCCGGGATAAGCCGTAAAGCTGATGTCCGACAGCACGTCCTCCTCGGCGCCGGGATAGCGGAAGCTGACGTTTCTGAACTCCACAACGCCCTTATTATCAGCGAGCGGTCGGCTGTCATCGGCGTCCTTTATCGAGGTCTCGGTTTTAACCACCTCGTCAATTCTGCCGGCGGCGACGGCCGCTCTCGGCAGGAATATCGACATCACCGTCAGCATCAGGAAGCTTATAATAATCTGCATCGAATATGTGATAAAAGCGGTCATCTCGCCGACCTGCATATTACCGTCCTTAATGTTCCCCGACGCTACCCATACGATCAGCACCGAAATAAGGTTCATCATAACTGTCATAATCGGCAGCATAAAGGTCATCACCCTGTTTGTAAAGAGAGTCGTCTTTGTCAGCGCTACATTAGCCTCGTCAAAGATTTCCTCCTCTCTTTCCTCACGACCGAAGGCGCGGATTACGGGTATACCGGTAAGTATTTCTCTCGACACAAGGTTCACCCTGTCGACCAGCTTTTGCATCAGCTTAAACTTTGGCATGGCAATTGCCATCAGCGCCGCCACGATAACCATAATCGACGCGACAGCCAGCGCGATCACCCACCACATCGACGCGCCTGTGTTGATAACCTTGATTACGCCGCCGATACCGATAATCGGAGCGTACAGCACCATCCTTAGCATAATAACCGATACCATCTGAATCTGCTGTATATCGTTTGTGGTACGCGTTATAAGCGAGGCGGTCGAGAATTTGTCTATCTCTGAGTTTGAGAACCCGATAACATTGCGAAAAACCCTGCTCCTCAGCGTCATTCCGACTCCGGAGCCTACTCGCGCGGCAAAGAATCCCGCAAACACCGCGCAGAATGTCAGCACGAACGAGATCAATAGCATCTTTACCCCCGCTATCCATAGATAGGCGGTCTGTATCGAATCCACGTCCACCCCGGCTTCTCTGTCACATTTAACGGCAAAGGCAACCGCCGAGCTTTTCGCGGTATCCTTGCCGAGGGCGTCGACTTCCTTTTTCATAAATTCTCTTATCTGCGCAATCGAAGCTCTGTCGGCCTTAGCCCTGAACAACGGGCGCGCGTCTACATAGGCCGAATCCGCTCCGTCCTCATCCTTTATCTTTGTCACCTTAAGCTCCGCGCCGATCGCCTTGGATACAGATTCCACAAATTCCTCCGTCGGCTTAGGTTTAAGCTGACCGCCGACTTTTTCTTTCGCCATTTCGGCAAAATCCTCCAGCGGCAGCATTGACATAGTATAGTCAATTACAATCGGATAGATTAACTCGTCGTCGAGCTTCTTTAGCTTTTTCTCGTCATTTTGTGTACGAACATACAGCTTGTCCTCCGGCTTATAACAGCTCCTAAATTCCTCAAGCTCTTTTTTTGTCATAAACATTTCGGCGTATTCGTACTCAGTGTCACTCATTTTTTCGGGGAGAATGTGCGATATGCCGCAGTTCTGGATACCCGTGTCGATGATGTCGGACGTATATTGCGGCAGAGCGAGGTCACATACCGCCTGCGCTGTCAGCAACAAAAGAATCACCAGCACGGACTTCCAGTACGGCACAAAGTTCCGGAATATTTTGCCCATGGTTTCTCTCCTTTATTTTGATATTCTCTGACTATTTTACTATTTTAAAGAAGAAGTTTCAAGTCCGTTTTTGTATATCGTCATTTTTTCTTTTTTCATCAGGTATTTGTTTCTGGTGGCGATACCTCCGCGTATGTGTCTTTCGTTTTTATTGGTGTTGAGTATCTCCCGGACCTCTTTATAAAGCGTCGGGTTTATGTTTCTGAGCCGCTGGCTGACATCCTTGTGCACCGTGCTCTTGCTGATTCCGAATTTTTTTGCGGCGGAGCGCACAGTGGACTTGCTCTCGATTATGTATTCTCCGAGCATTGCTGCTCTTTGTTCGACAATTCCTTTCACATATAACCCTCCAATCGCTCTTTCAAGCAGAAGTGTTAAATTATATGTTAAGATTTGTGAAAAAATCACCGATTTTCGGTTATATGAACTCAACAAACAAAAATAACAATTGACAACTGTTTTTGTTCAATATATAATATGATTGGGAAGTTGTAAGTATTTTATGGAGTGTTTACGATGAAACGAGTAGTTTCACTATTTATTATCCTATCACTTTTAATATCGGGCGAAAGCTTCGCCGGCGCTGTCGAGTTTATCTACAACAATGACCTTATGAAAACTCACTCCACCGCCGAAATCGTCTCTATGTATCCGGAGTTCTGTGAATATCTGGCAGGACAGTTGCGCGCCCTCAACGAGGATATCTCGGTCAAGGACTTTAAAATCCCGAAAGACGACATCAACTCCATATACGTAAGCGTATTGTACGAAAATCCCGATTTGTTCTACATAAGTCCCCGTACCTTCGACACCACCTTCGGCAGCGACGACACCTTGCTGGTCTCCATTCGTCCGAATTTTCTGTTTGAAAAGTCACAGATTCCCGCAGAAATCGAAAAATTCAACACCGCCGCCGACTACTTCCTCAACGGAGTTGACAGCTCTTGGTCCGACCTGTACAAATGCCGCTATGTCCACGACAGAATCGCCACCCTTGTCGAGTATACCCAGGATATCTCCTCGTCTCCTCTGTCGATATACACCTCCTACGGCGCTCTCGTAAACAACAACGCCGTCTGCGAGGGCTACACGCTGGCGTTCAACTACCTGCTCAAAAGGCTCGGTATCGAGTCCACCTTCGTCCACAGCATCGAAGCCAACCACTCCTGGTCGCTTACAAAAATCGGCGGAAAATACTATCATATTGACGTCACCCTTGACGACCCGACCTTTGACAACCTCGGCAGGGTCAACCACGTTTTCTTTATGGTAAGCGACTCAAAGCTTAAGGCGCTCGACTCAGAGGGTATGAACCGTGATATGCACGTCAACCCTCTGGCAAAGGCAAAAGCCTCCGACCAAGGCTATGATAACGCCTGGTGGCGCGATGTAAACACCTTTATCTACAGGATCAACAACTTCGATTACTATATGAACCAAAGCTACGGCAGCAGCGTCTACGGCGCGCTTACCAAGAGGGATGATAACGGCCACACAAAGGTGATAGAAAAAATCACCACAAGATGGAATGTCTACGGCCAGAGCGAAGGAGCTTTCTGGGAAAGGGCCTTCTCCTATCTGGCGTATGACGGCGAGTATCTGTATTACAACGACTGCGACGAGATTTTCCGCACAAAGCCCGACTCCACCTTCTTCGAAGTAATCTACAAAAAGCCCGAAGCATTGGCATACAATATATACGGTATCGCATTTAAGCCGGACGGCGGATTATACACCACTATAAAGGAAACTCCCAACACCGAGGACATCCTCTATCGGCTCGAATCAATTCTGCCGAACAACCTCGACCCCTCTCATCCTGACGCGATAAAGTCGGATTACTATACCCAAACCGATTCCGGCATCAAGCTGATGCACTTCGACGTTTACGCCCAAAAGCTGCTCATCCCCAACACCATAGACAGCTTACCCGTAACCGAGCTCGCCGATTCACTTTTTATAAACAATAATACAATAACCACCGTCATCCTGCCCGACACACTCCTCTCAATCGGCGATGCCGCCTTCTACGGATGTGAGAATCTCGAAATAGTCACAATACCAAAATCCGTAACCAATATCGGCAAAAACGCCTTCACCGGCTGCCCCAAGCTTTCTATCGAGGGATACTCAGGCTCAACCGCCGAGGCTTTCGCCAAAGAATACAACCTGCATTTTATATGTCTCGATAAAAAAACCGAACAGCCCACGACCTCTCCTGACAGCGCGAACGTTACACCCGGCACAACAACTTCAACCACCCAAAAATCCTCAACCGCCAAAGCCAACAACCTCACTTACTACCTCAAGCTAAAGCTCTATGTCGGCCAAAAATATAACCTCGCCGAGGTTCTGAAGCTTTCCGGATCGACAATCACCTGCAAAAATCCAAAGCTTGCCTCAGTCACCAAGAAGGGTATAGTAAAGGCCAAAAAGAAAGGCAAAGTTAAGATCAACGTCAAAACCAAAAAGTACAAAGCGGTAATCAATCTCACGATTAAACCCGTCAGGCTGAACGCCAAAAAAAAGACCCTGAAAAAAGGTCAGAGCTTCACCGTAAAAATCTACGGCACATCCACCGTAGTCTCCTTTAGATCCTCCAACAAGCGTGTCGCCTCCGTATCATACACCGGCAAAGTCAAAGCTAAACGAAAGGGCAGCGCCAATATAACCGTTAAATACGGCAAAAAGAAGCTTAAATGCAAGATTAAAGTTAAATAACACAGTAAAACTGCCGCTTGCCACGGCAGTTTTTTATTTGTATTCTCCGCACAGTTTGCCGCTACACAGCAACGTGCGTTGAGTAGTGAAAAGCGCGTCATCCTGCCCTTGTCCACTATGCACAAATTATCGTCTCCCCTTTTGTGCATAATACAGAAAAAGAATTTATTTATAGATTTTATGAAACTTTTTGGTGATTTTTCGGCACTACTATAATATAATGGATTTACAAGAAAGCGCGCTGCTGAGCGGGCAAAACTATAAATCTTATTATTCAAAATCCAATCGGCAACAAGCTTTTTTAAACCTCATTCAAAATGTAAAAACTGTATTGTCAAGATGAAAGGATGATAATAATGAAAAGAACAATTACATTACTTTTAACATTTTGTATAATGCTTACATCAATAAGCGTTGTATCCGTAAACGCTAAGAAAAAGGTTTATTCCTATAACAGCAAAACAAAGACGCTTACCATAAATATTCAAGGAGAAATGGAATATGACTATACTAACGCTCCTTGGAAACATATTAAAAAACCTGAACATATTGTTTTACGAAAAGGTCTTACAAGTATTCCGGATTATGGTTTTATGTTTTCTGTTCATGGTAATGGCGGCGAAAGATTGAACAACTATGACAGAATCAAAACAGTAAGTCTCCCTTCCACAGTAAAATCAATCGGGCGCGACGCTTTTTCAGATTGTGAAAAGCTCAAAAAGATTAATATTCCTGAAAGTGTAAAGATAATCGGCTCTTTGGCATTTGGGTCTTGTGAAAACCTACAGAAAATAACAATTCCCGGAAGTGTAAATGAATTACCGTATGGATTATTTGATTATTGTAAAAAATTAGAAAAAGTTAAGATTAAAAAAGGAGTTAGTAAAATAAATGAAAATGTCTTTTGGGAATGTAAAAAGCTAAAGCAAATAACAATCTCGGATACTGTAAACAGTATAGATACCGGCGTTTTCGGTCATTGTAATTCATTAATAAAAGTTAAGCTTCCCAAAAACCTAAAAAAAATTACCTGTCAGACTTTTTACTCTTGTAAAAATCTAAGTAAAGTCACAATACAAAACAAGGTAACAAAAATTGAGAAACTTGCATTTGATAATTGCCCAAGGTTGAAGAAGATTAAAGTTCCTAGAAGTGTCAAGTGTATCGGAAAAAAAGCATTTGGGTATATAGAAAAGCGTATAGATAGTGAACACCTTAAATATGAACGCATTAAAAATTTCACAATCAAAGGTTACAAAGACACTGCCGCTGAGCAGTACGCGAAGAAGAATAAGTTTAAGTTTGTACCTTTGGATTGATTTGATTATGCTTAATAAAACTACGGTGTACTAAAATGAAAAACACATTTGGTGCATTTATAAGTTCAAAAAGGCTGGAAAAACAAATTTCGCTTCGTAATTTTGCTGATGCAATAGGTATTTCTCCGGTTTATGCTTCTCATATCGAACGCAATATGCGTTCTTCTCCGAGTGCACCTGTATTAAAAAGGATTTCAAATATTTTAGTTCTTAACAGTGATGAGGAAGAAATGATGTATATGGACTTTGATGGTAACGGCAGTGTAGATCACGCTACTATCATAAGTAGTATTCAAAGCGGTTGGAATATTAAATATGCTGGTCATACGAGTCCTAGATATGATGAGCCTATTAGTGGTGTGTTTAAGAAGAATAAAAAATGTAAAATGAAGGTGGTTTTATTAAAATGAAGAGACAGCGGATAATCTACATGATTATTATACTTTTATTATCAATTATACTAAGCGGTTGCACAACAGGAATGAACAACGATGAAACTAAATGTTGCAATATCATAAAAAGTATTCTTTTTTCATCTTACGATAGTTTTGGTGACTATCAAAAGCTTCCTAATGCTATTCAACAAAGTGTTACAAAAGCATTGTATGATTGCTTTTTATATCGTGAACAAAACCATGGAGATTATGGAGAGTTAGGAAAAGACTATTATGAAGAGAATTCTGTTTACGATATTTTCGGATATACTGATGAAAACTATATATTTGTTACCTACAAGTATAATTATCAATGTTTATCAGCGGTAGACAACCATGTGTTACGCAGTAGTATTTGCATTCCGGTTAAGGTAAAACTGAGAAAAATAAATGGAATCTATACTGTTATAGACTATTTTGAAAAGCCCTAATTTATCTATGTATAAACCAAAATTTAATGGTTTGTCAAATAAGATATAATAAACCATTAAACGTTTTTTAGGAATGTATTAAAATGAAAAACACATTTGGTGCATTTATAAGTTTAAAAAGACTGGAAAAGAGTATTTCGCTTCGTAGTTTTGCTGATGCAGTAGGTATTTCTCCTGTTTATGCTTCTCATATCGAACGCAATATGCGTTCCGCTCCGAGTGTACCTATCTTAAAAAGGATTTCAAATATTTTAGTCCTTAACAGTGATGAGGAAGAATGCTTAATGATTTTTATAATTTCCAAGTATATGATTGAAAATTTATAATTAATTATTTTTTGGATAATACATTTTAAAATTAAAAGGAGAATTATGATGAAAAAACTTATTGTTGTGTTTTTAGCAATTTGTATAATTATTGTTTCATTCACCATTATACCAGCTTGCGTAAATACATCAAAAAGTGTTAAGAGTGTATCATTAACCCAAAATACAATCTCAAAAACAACAATTGCCTCACAAAAGACTAATAAACCTCAATACACATACGACAGTAAAACAAGAACTCTGACGATAAGTATTAAGGGTGAAATGAACGAGACTCCATGGGAGCATATAAAACATCCCGAACATATTGTGCTGAAAAAAGGAGTAACGTCTATTTGTGATTATGGTTTTGGATTTGTTCGTGAGGGTAATACCGGGAAAAGACAAAACTATAATGACAGAATAAAAACAATAAGAATTTCTGATACAGTAAAAACAATAGGAAACGACGCTTTTAGTTATTGTAAAAAGTTGAATAAAATTAATCTTCCTAAAATAATAAAGAGTATAGGAGAAAAAGCTTTTTCAAATTGTAAAAGTCTTAAAAGCATCAAACTACCCTATTCTTTGAAAACAATTCATTACGGTACGTTTGAGGACTGCATTAATCTAAAAACTGTAAAGTTTAATAAAAAATTGAAGGAGATAGGTGAAAGCGCATTTTTTAATTGTGAAAAACTTACTGAAGTTAACTTACCTAGTTCATTAACAACAATAGAAGATTCAGCTTTTTTGAATTGTTATAGTCTCGAAAAGGTCACAATGCGAGGTGATTTAAGGACAATTAACGACAGTTCGTTTATGAGGTGTAAAAAGCTTTCTAAAGTAAAACTATCCAGGAAAATACAAGAAATAAAAAGTTGGGCTTTTATGAGTTGCTCAAAACTAAAAATGATAACAATACCTAAAAGTGTACAAAAGATAGAAGATGAAGCACTTGGTTATAAAGATGAAAAAGTGAAAATTAAAGGATTCACAATAAAAGGCTACAAAGGCACCGCCGCCGAGGATTACGCTAAGAAGAATAAGTTTAAATTTGTAGCGTTAGATTAACGGCAACGCTATAATAACAAGTAAAAGCTTAATAGAGGAGGCTAACTATGAAAAAAGTTATGGCTTGTTTGTTATTAGTTTTATGTTTGTTATTGCTCACCTGTTGCAAAAACGGCAATGATAACAACAGTACTGAATCATATTTACAAAAAGGCAGTATTATAAACAACCCGAAATTTCCATTCTACTATTTTAATGATTTTGTTGAACTTTATGCAAAGAATAACGATTCAGATAAAATAAAAGAATATGGAAATAATATAAAAAATGTAGAAGATAATAGTTTTTTTGCCATAAGGGATTATAATACTGGAGTCGAAATAGTTCAGGCAGGCTTTGAGGAGGAAGAAATACGTATTCCGGAAAAGCTGGATGGTAAACCGGTTATAAAATTAGGCGGATATTTTAAAGATCCAGAACCCATTGGTAATGAGGAAATGTATTATTCATACTATAATTGCTTCGATGAGGAATGTGAGATGATTTATCTTCCGTCTACTGTAAAGGAAATCGTAAAAGGGACTTTTGATATTGATAGTCTTAAGAGAATAGAAGTCAGCAAGGATAATCCTTACTATTCCTCAAAGGACGGAATTCTTTATGATAAGTCGGGAAAGATAAAGCTCTGTGTTCCTCGTAATCATCACAGCAAACATAGAAAAAAGTAATAACGGCACAAATACGTTCTACTATTACGACGATAGTAATAACCTGATCGGACTCAAAAAGGGAAACACTACCGTCCTGTTCTACTACGACCAAAACGGTCAGGTCTAACACTAGATTTTATAACAATCAAATTGGTGGGAAGTATGAAAAAGAAAACTATAATAACTATTTCTGTAATATTTTTATTGTTTTTGGTTTTTACAATTTTTACTATCTATTTAAATTTTGTCTTTTCACCTGATGATTATGGGGAAAAATATGAAAAAGTATGGTCATCTAAAGATGGAAATATTACTTTTATTCTTGATAATAAGAAAGGATTTTACGGACCAAACAATGAATATCGGTGTAATTATTTGAACAATAATTCTGATTATTCAAGGGAATGTACAATTGCTTTTTCTCCTTTTTTTAATATGTATATTTCAGGTTCTGAAATTCTTTCCGGAGAAAGTTATTATAATCCAATAACACAAACCATAAAGGTAACAATAGATTATATTAATACGGATTCAATATTTAAAACATCTTACAAAGTTGGAGATGTTATTGAATTTAAACAATCTGAATAGCCAATAATCAAAGGCTACAAAGGCACCGCCGCCGAGGATTACGCTAAGAAGAATAAATTTAAATTCGTAGCGTTAGATTAAGAATAATTGCAATTTAATTGGTAGGAAGTATGAAAAAAATTATTATAATATGCATAACAGTAATTAGTATCATTGTATTATATATCTCTATTAATTGTTATTTTGTTTCGTCTGTCAAAAGGACGATAATTGAGATTTATGAATCTAATGGTAATTATCGTTCCGAACATGTTTTAGACGATGTAGTGAAAATACTGAATCCTAGAAATAGAATTGAACATCAAATAATTGATGAGAAAGAAGATTTTCAAATTACCGATTTTACAACAACTTTAAATTTTAAAAGAATGGATTACACCTATGAGTATAAAGTTTATAGTAAAGAAAAAGGTAAAGAAAAAATATTATATAATGATTCGCGAAAAATTTGTCTGAGTATTGATTTTCAAGGATTTAATTGGGTGATTGTAAGTGCAAAAGAGATTTTTTGATTCCTGACCAAAACGGTCAGGCCTACTCGATGACCGTATGTAACAACACCTACTTCTTCATCAAAAACCTGCAAGGCGATGTAATAAAGAGAATACACCTCACAAACAGGCAGCAAAAATGCTGCCTGTTTATATTTTGTAGCAAAGTCTTTATTTCTATTACTTATCTTACAAGAAAGCGCGTGCAGGGCGCAACTGAGTGGGCAATAAAAAAGAAAGCGTGTCTTTCGACACGCCTTCGATTAAGCTAAAACATAAATATTAACGGGACGTCTGCCGAACTGGCAGCAAGTGCTGTTGCTGGAGTAGAACAGGTCAACTACAGTTGTGCTGGTGTGGATAAATCCGCCTGTGTCAATCGCTGTAGCGTAACCGTAAACAAAGCTTCCGTCCGGGCTCTGGATATAGAGCTTAGATCCGTAAGGGATAATCGCCGGGTTAACAGCAACGCCGCCTACGCGTACCGTAGCGCCTGTAGCTGTAAGAGCGCCGGGATGAGCCGAATACGCTGTGGCCGGACCCGAAACAATCTTCTTATAGGCAATCTTCTTGCCGTTATGGTCGACGATTGTGCCCGCGCCGCCCTTCGACTTAGTCTTAAACTTTGTCGGGTTGTTCTGGAGCATTGAGTAGTTCTTGCGCTTAGCGCCTACGAGAACTACCTTTTTAACAGCCTTCTTTGTAACCTTGGTCTTGGTTACATATGTCTGTGTAACCTTACCGTTTACAATCTTAGAAGTGTAAGTAACTTTCTTCTTACCCTTTTTGCCCTTCTTAATGGTCTTTTTCTGACCCTGATAGAGCTTTGTTGACAGCTTTTTAACTGTCTTATACTTAACCTTCTGGGTTTTTACAGTCTTTGTAAAAGATACGCGGTCAACCTCAATGTTTGTGTCTTCCTCGATCTTCTCGTCAAGGCTCTTACTTACTAAATCATACTTACCGAGCTCGATATTCGCGTGCTCAAGGGCCTCTCCGACTGTTGTCTTAGGAACAGCATACTTTTTATAAGCGGCAGCTCCTACCTTGATGTTTACAGTAACACCGTCCATGATGTCGATGTCGCCGTTTTCATCACTTACAAGTGCGTCTCCGTTAGGAAGAACTAAAAGCTCGTCACTAACTTGCGTTTCCGTATTGATTGAATCATCGTTAGAAATTGTTTTAGCTGATACGGAAAAGCCAGAGGTCCATACAATAGCTAAAGCGGCAATAGCCGAAGCAGCTTTGATAACGGAACGCTGTTTTTCTGTTATCTTCATAAACTTTCTCCTTCTGGTATTCAGTTAGAATTTGCAGCTTACGCCGTCTCCGTTATGCAGGAGAACTTGCGTTGTTTTCAAGCTACAACGGCATTATACGGGAATTTTTCGGAGATGTCAACAAACAGAGATATTAATTTTTGGTAGTATTGCACAATGGAATTTGTAGAATACTGGGTTTTTGCTCCTTTTATATTCGATTTACGAACTTAAAAAAGGGGATTTATGGTCAATGTGCAAGAAAACATTCAATTACAACCTTGTTATATTTATACGATTTTTGTTTACAGTTTTGTTACAACTACATATAGTGGGTATCCGAAAAACCCAAAAGAACTAGGAAAAATGCGGGTTTTGGGTCATATATGAGGTATTCTTCGTGTATTTCGCCAAAATATATAGTGATTCAGTAAAGTTTGTATGTATAATTTTAATAAAATGCTGTAATTATTAAGCCCGAACAACCACAATATATGCGTTTTTTCGGGCAAAATCTTTTTTAAAAATTACAATTCTTAATATAGTATTACAGCCCGTAAAACCGCATTAAATCTGTGTTTTCGAGCCCTTATCCTCCTAGAACATCCTGCCCTCATAGGGCTTGTACGGCATTTTGTCAAAGTCATAATCCGCAAGCTCCTCGAGCTTTATGTTGGAATGACACCCCTCGTGCACCATGAGGTTAGAGTTTTCGCCGAGGTGAACCACAACTACCGGAGTATTTGTGCCGTAGGCATAGCCGCACTCCCACGCCGTTCCGCTGTCGCTGTAGCCGCCGTAGTACAGCATTACTACGACGTCCGCCCAGTCGATAAAGCGTTTGTCGTTCATAAACGTCTCCCTCGACCACCAAGACAGCTGAGAGTTTTCCTCGTTTCTGACCTCGTTAAGGCGCGGGGAGAAAACGTCAAATCCCCTTTTCATTAATATATGCTCCGCCTTCTGTACATTACTAAGTTCTGTATCGTCAAAAAACGGAGACGCAAGGTATATCTTCATAGCTTTCCTTTCTGTTTTTCACTTAATACTTCGAGGCTGTCGCGTAAGCGGCAGCCTCGTTATCTAATTTGTTATGCCCACGCTTTTGCGCGCGAGATTTCTTATTTCAACTTCTCTATAGCCGCTTTGATAAGCTCGATTTTTTCTTTTTCCTTCTGAGCCTGTCCCTTAACCTTTTCGATAACGGCTTCGGGAGCCTTGCCGATGAATCCCTGGTTGTTGAGCTTGCCCATACTCTGCGCAAAGCGCTTTTCTACCGCCTTTAGCTCCTTCGTAAGTCGGTCGAACTCCGCCTTTTTATCGACGAGCTGATCCATCGGAATATAAATCTTTGCGTCCGCGGTAACAACGTTCACTGCTCCCTCGATCTCGAAGCCCTCGCCGATTTCTACCGCGCTGGCCGACGCGAGACGGGAGATAAACTGCTTACCCTCCTCGAACACACTTCCGAGCTTGGTTGCGACATAAACCTCCGCTTTCTTTGACGGCGGTACATTCATCTCGTTTCTTCTGTTACGGATGGCGCGGATAGCCTCCATAATCTTCTCCATACTGCTGACAGCCTCAGGGAAGTCGAGGTTCTCGTCGTATTCGGGATATTCGGCGAGCATTACCGTATCGCCCTCGCACGGGAGTGTCTGCCAGATTTCCTCGGTAATATACGGCATAAACGGATGCTCTTCTCTAATGTCCACAGCAGAACCTGACGCGCGTTTTGGGCAGTTTCGCCCTCACTCTGCAATCTCGACTTCGCGAGCTCGATATACCAGTCGCAGAAGCAATCCCAGATAAAGTCGTACAGCTTCTGAACCGCAACGCCGAGCTCGAATTTTTCGAGATTCTCGTTAATCTCCTTAGCAACGCTGTTGAGCGTGGACACAATCCACTTGTCCTCGGTTGTAAGCGTTTCGGGGAGTTCGTTCTTAACGTCGAAGTCGTCGATGTTCATATGAACAAAACGGCTTGCGTTCCACAGCTTGTTGGCAAAATTGGCGCACGCCTCTACCCTTTTCTCGGAGAAACGCATATCATTTCCGGGTGAGTTGCCTGTAGCCAGGAAGAACCTCAGCGCGTCGGCGCCGTATTTATCTATAACCTCCAGCGGGTCGATACCGTTGCCGAGGGATTTACTCATCTTTACGCCGTTTTCGTCACGAACGATTCCGTGGATAAAAACAGTGTCAAAGGGCTGCATATCCATCTGCTCTACCGAGGAGAAAATCATCCTCGCAACCCAGAAGAAGATTATGTCATAACCGGTAACGAGCGTGCTCGTCGGGAAGAAGTAATCCAGCTCCGGAGTCTGATCCGGCCAGCCGAGGGTCGAGAACGGCCACAGCGCGGAGCTGAACCAGGTGTCGAGGGTATCCTCGTCCTGGGTAAGATGAGTACATCCGCACTTGGGGCATGCTGTCGGCTCATCCTTGGATACGATAACCTCGCCGCAGTCGTCGCAGTACCACGCCGGGATTCTGTGACCCCACCAAAGCTGACGGCTGATACACCAGTCCTTGATGTTTTCCATCCAATGATAGTATATTTTATCGAAGCGTTCGGGGATAAACTTAGTCTTTCCGTCGCGCACACATTTGATAGCCGGGTCGGCGAGAGGCTCCATCTTTACGAACCACTGCTTCGAAACCATAGGCTCGATAGTGGTGTGACAGCGATAGCAGGTGCCTACGTCGTGAGTAAGCGGCTCAACCTCTTTGAGCGCGCCGCACGCCTTCAGGTCCTCAAGGATTGCCTCGCGGGCCTCCATAGTTGTCATACCCGCGTACTTGCCGCAGTCGAGAACCTCCGGCTCATTCTCGGCGAGATTACCCTTCTTGAGGAGCTCGTTGTATTTCTCGACATCCTCTTTGCCGGTCATTCTGCCGTCATATGTAAAGCAGCGAACAATCGGAAGCTTGCATCTCTGGCCGACCTCGAAGTCGTTAGGGTCGTGGGCAGGAGTAATTTTTACCACGCCGGTACCCTTTTCCATATCGGCGTGCTCGTCGCATACAATCGGGATTTCTTTGTTTAAAAGCGGCAGTATCGCGTGGCAGCCGTGCAGATGCTTATAGCGCTCGTCCTCGGCGTTAATCGCAACGGCGGTATCGCCGAGCATGGTTTCGGGACGTGTAGTAGCGAGCTCAAGATACTCGCCCGTCTCCTTTACCTGATACAGCAGGTGCCAGAAATGACCCTGCTGCTCCTCGTAGTCAACCTCCGCGTCGGAGATAGAGGTACAGCAGTGCGGACACCAGTTAACCATACGGTTGCCGCGGTAAATCTTCTTATCATTATATAAGCGGACGAAAACCTCCTTGACCGCCTTGGAGCAGCCCTCGTCCATAGTAAAGCGTTCTCTGTCCCAATCACAGGAGGAACCGAGCTTTTTAAGCTGTTCGGTGATTCTTCCGCCGTACTCTCGTTTCCAGTCCCACGCGCGTTCAAGGAACTTCTCTCTGCCGAGGTCATCCTTGGTGACGCCTTCCTTGCGCATAGCCTCAACAATCTTAGCCTCGGTAGCAATCGACGCGTGGTCTGTGCCGGGCAGCCACAGAGCCGAGTATCCCTGCATCCTTCTCCAGCGGATAAGTATATCCTGCAATGTCTCGTCCAGCGCGTGACCCATATGCAGCTGACCCGTAATATTCGGAGGCGGCATTACAATAGTATAGGGCTTTTTGCCCTTATCCACCTCAGCGTGAAAATACTTTCCTTTCATCCAGAAGTCATATATCCTGTCCTCAAACTCACGCGGATTATATGACTTAGCCATTTCTTTTGCCATTTTGATTTCTCCTTTTTGATAGTGGTCAGCGAATAACGCGCAAACGCGGCTTTGCCGAAAACCGATTTTTGCTTTCGCTGATTTTTTGCCCAAGGCAATATAAAAGCCCTGAGCCAAAAGCTCAGGGCGAACAACGTCCGTGGTACCACCTGAATTCGGATTGCTCCGCACTCATAGGGATATAACGCTCCCAACCGCCGGGTTCTACTCGAAATCTTTCTTCCCGGAGCTCAAAGGCTACATTCCTGATTTCCTCACGAAAGCTTACACCGACCGCTTTCTCTCTTTGCTTCGAAAACCGGAACCTCCTCGTCTCAGCCTGATATGCATAATATTCTAGCACAATTATTTTGATTTTGTCAATAGTTTTTTACCGGGCGAACTGACTGTTGTAAAGCTCAAAGTAAAAGCCTTTCTTCCCAATCAGCTCCTCGTGAGTTCCCTGCTCGATTATGTCGCCGTCCTTCATCACGAGAATCATATCGCTTTCGCGGATAGTCGACAGCCTGTGCGCCACGACAAAGCTCGTCCGTCCGCGCATCAGTTTTCTAAACGCTTTCTGCACCCTGACCTCGGTCAGAGTATCTATCGAGGAGGTCGCCTCGTCAAGAATCAGCATCGGCGGATTCATCGCCATAACCCTGGCTATACAAAGAAGCTGGCGCTGTCCCTGCGATAGGTTCGACCCGTTTTCGCTGATTTGCGTATTATATCCGTCAGGCATTCTGCGGATAAAGCTGTGCGCGTAGCTCATCTTAGCCGCCTCGATAATCTCCTCGTCGCTCGCCGAGGGATTCGCGTAACGGAGGTTTTCCATTATCGTGCCCGAGAACAGCCAGCTGTCCTGCAACACCATTCCAAACAAACTCCTGAGGCTGTCGCGCTTCATATCAGCGACGTTAACGCCGTCAATATATATTCCGCCGCCGTCCACCTCGTAAAATCTCATAAGCAGGTTGATGAGCGTAGTTTTTCCACATCCGGTCGGGCCGACAATCGCAACCTGCCGACCGCTTTTTACCCTCAGCGAAAAGTCCTTTATCAGCTCCCTGCCGGGATTATACGAGAACCTGACGTTTTTAAATTCAACATTTCCGTGTGCGCTTTTAACATCGAGACTGCTTTTGTCCGATGGCTCGTCCGCGCTTTCGATAATCTCAAACACCCTGCCCGCCGCGGCGAGAGCCGTCTCAATCTGAGTCAGCACGCCCGTAACCTCGTTAAACGGCTTAGTGTACTGGTTGGCATAAGTAAGAAAACACGACAGCTGTCCGATACTCAGCGCGCCCATAAACGACGATATAACCGTCAGCGCGCCGACGATTCCCGTTACGGCATATACCATATTGTTTACAAATCTTGTACACGGATTAGCGAGCGCTCCGGCAAACTGCGCCCTCAGTCCTACCTTAAACAGTCTTTGGTTTTTCTTTTCAAACCCGGCCTCGCTCCTGCATTCATACGCAAACGCCTTGACCAGCTTTTGGTTGCCGACCGTTTCCTCGACATAGGAGGAGATTTCTCCCTGCAATTCCTGCTGCTCGCGGAATGATCTCGCGCACATCCTGCCGATAACCGCCGCTACCAGTACTGACAGCGGAGTCAGCACTACTACCACAAGCGCAATCCATATATTAATAGAAAGCATAAATATCAGCGTGCCGATAATCGTAACAATTCCCGAAAGAAACTGCAAAATCACCTGCGACAATCCGTCGCCGACTGCGTCGACGTCGTTGATAATACGGCTTATAAGATCGCCGTGCGGATGAGAATCTATATCGCTGAGCGGCACTGTGTTAAACTTTCTGAATACGTCGCCGCGCATATCCCTGACCGTACGCGCCGAAACCACGCTCGCGCTCTGGGTCATCAGCCACTGGAAAACCGCGATGACCCCCACGCACACTCCGATTTTTACGCACACCGACGTCACCTCTGCCATATCAACCCTGCCCTTGCCGAGCATCACGTCAATCGCGTTGCCGACGAGCACGGGAATATACAGCGTAAACGATACGCTTATAAAGGCGCAGATTACCGCCGATATGATAAAGAACATATGCGGCTTTGTATATCTCAGGATTTTAAGAGCGTTTTTCATCACTGCGCCCCCTTTAACTGAGTAAGACAAATCTCGCGGTAGGTCTCGTTATTCTCATACAACTGCCCGTGAGTACCCTCGCCTGTGAGGCGGCCGTCCTCCAGCACGAGGATTTTGTCCGCGTCCATAATCGTAGAACATCGCTGAGTTACGATAATCTTTGCCGCGTCTATGTTTTTGAGCTCATTACGCAGCTTTTTTTCTGTAGCAAAGTCCAGCGCCGAAAAGCTGTCGTCGAGTATAACAAGCCCGGGATTTCCGACCAGAGCTCTGGCAATACACAGCCTTTGCCTCTGACCTCCCGAAAAATTCCTGCCCCCACGGGACACATATTTGTCAAGACTTTCAACGAAGCTGTCCGCCTGAGCTATCCTCAGCGCTTTCCAAATCTCGTCGTCGGTCGCGTTGGGCTTTTGCCATCTGAGGTTCTCCCTTATTGTTCCGCTAAACAGCACCGATTTTTGCGGAACCTCGGCGATTTTGCCGCGAAGCTGAGCGAAGGGATACTCCTTAACATTCACTCCGTCAACCTTTACCTCGCCACTTGTAACGTCATAGTAACGAGTAATAAGGCTCAAAAGCGTACTTTTGCCTGAGCCTGTCGCGCCGATTATGCCTGTAGTGCTGTTTTTATCAATCGTAAAGCTAATATCCTGCAGCTCGTCGTCGCCTCCGCCGTAGGAAAAGCTCACGTCCCTAAACTCCACCGCCGGGGCGTCCTCCGCCACATTGACGGGAGTTGTGTTGATTTCTCTGACGCTCGGCTCTACCGCGAATACCGCGTTTATACGCGAAGCCCCCGCCTCGCCCTTGGATAGCAGGACTACAAGATTCGCCAGTACTATCATAGCCAGCAGTATCTGTGTCATATAGCTCGTGAGCGCGACTATATCGCCGGACAGCAGCACACCCGAATCCACCTTGCCCGACCCGAACCAAAGTATCAGTATCACCGCGATATATGTAATCACATAGGTCGCCGGGTTCAAAAGCGACGACAGCCTCGACACTCTTATCGTCAGCTTAGACAGCCCGTCCGCCTCTTTTTCAAGATTATCGGTCTGCGCCTTTTGCTTCGAAAACGCGCGGATAACTCTGTTACCCTCAAGGTTCTCGCGCGATAACAGGGATATTCTGTCCAGTCCGGACTGGATTTTCTTATAAAACGGCAGACTGCCCCTCATCACAAAAAACAGTATTATTCCGATTGCCGCCGTCGCTCCGAGGAAAATTACCGCAATCTGCGCGTCAATAAAAAACGACATCATCAGCGCGCCTATTATCAGGAACGGAGCTCTCAGCAGCAACCGCATAGTCATAGCTATATTGGCCTGTACAAAGTTTATGTCCGATGTCATCCTCGTAATAAGCGCCGGAGTGGTCAGCTCGTCGAGCTCCTTGTGCGACAAGGTGCCGATATGCCTGAACAACGCCGAACGGATTTGCGTACCGGCTCCCTGTGAGGTGTACGAAGCCATATACTGACACACCAGCGCCGAGCTGAGTCCCACAATTCCTAGCAAAACAAGCGCTCCTCCCATCCAAAGCACATAGGAAGAGTCGTTTTTCAGTATTCCGTTGTCGATGATAGACGCCATTACAAGCGGCACAAACAGCTCCAGCACCGCTTCGAACAGCTTACACAGCGGTCCGACGATCAGCTGAACCTTGTAGCCGCGCAAAAATCTTCTGAGTTTAAACATTTTTCAAGTCCTTATCTTTTCATTATTCTATCATTTTAGATAGATTTAATCAAGCGTCTTATTTGCTCCCTGATTTTGACACCGCCGCCGCTAAAAACGAAAACACTATCGCCGCCGCTACCCCGGCGGCGCAGGATACGAGGCCTCCGCTGAGTATTCCTATCGCGCCGAGCTCGTCCACAGCCTTCTGTACTCCATTCGCCATAAGATATCCGAATCCCGAAATCGGCACGCACGCTCCCTCGCCGGCAACCTTAACCAGCGGCTCATAAACTCCCAAAGCCGTAAGCAACACTCCCGCTGCCACAAACCCCGTCAGTATCCTCGCGGGCGTAAGCGAGGTTTTGTCGATAAGAATCTGTCCCAAAACGCATATCAGTCCGCCCGCGACAAACGCTGTGATATATTCCATAAGCTCTCCTTTTTCGTTTACCGAATAGATTAATATGTTCCATCCTTAGTTTTACGCGTAAAAATGCCGATATACAGCCGTAATGTGAAGTTTATCTGAAAATTTTTTAAAAATCCCCACAAGATGTGATTTTTATAGTATAATGATAAAGTCTTATTTATATATAAAGGAAAAAGGAGTGATTTGTGTGGTTGAGGTAAAGAACCTGACCAAGCGCTACGGTAACACAACTGTTGTCGACGACATCAGCTTTTCCGTAGGCGAAGGCGAAATCCTCGGTTTTCTCGGTCCTAACGGCGCCGGAAAATCTACAACAATGAATATGATTACGGGCTATATAAGCTCCACCAAGGGCACCGTCACGGTTGACGGCTATGAGGTGCTCGAAAATCCCGCAAAGGTAAAGAGCTCTATCGGTTATCTGCCGGAGATTCCTCCGCTGTACATCGATATGACAGTTGAAAAATACCTGAACTTTATGTTTGACCTGAAAAAAGTCAAGCTCCCAAAAAAGGAGCATATCAACGAGGTTATGCGTCTTGTAAAAATCTCTGACGTAAGCGGCAGGATAATCAAGAACCTCTCCAAGGGCTACCGCCAGCGAGTAGGCTTTGCCCAGGCGTTGCTCGGCAATCCGCCGGTGCTGATTCTTGACGAGCCGACTGTCGGTCTCGACCCTCAGCAGATTATCGAAATCCGCAATCTTATAAAAAGCCTCGGCAAAAAGCACACTATCATCTTTTCGTCCCACGTTTTGTCCGAGATTTCCGCCACCTGCGACCGAATCCTCGTTATCTCTAACGGCAAGATTGTTGCCGATACAAAGACCAGCGAGCTCTCGTCCTCTATCGCCGGCAACCAGAAGCTCAAAATGGATATCGAAGGCTCCCAGGGAGCCGTACTCAACGCGCTTAAGGTTATCCCCGGCGTGCTCAAGATAAAGAAAAAACAGGATATCGGCAACAACGTATCCCGATATATTGTTGAATACCAGAACGGTATTGACGTAAGGCGCGATGTTTTCCGCGCGATTGCCGCGGCCGACTGCGTGATACTCGATATGCAGAACGGCAACGAAACCCTTGAGGACAGCTTCCTCAAGCTCGTTACTCAGGATCAGACCCAAAACAAAGGAGGCGTAAGGTAATGAAAGCTATACTCAAGCGCGAGCTCAGCTCGTATTTTAACTCGGCTATCGCCTATGTTGTAATGGCGATGTTCTTCGGGTTCTCAGGCTGGTTTTTTATCGGCACCTGTTTTATGGCGAACTCGTCGTCCCTGTCTCCTACCTTCTCCAACATCTTCGTAATAATAGTATTCATCACCCCGATTATCTCGATGAAATCCTTCAGCGAGGAAAAACGCCAGCGTACCGACCAGGCTCTGCTGACTTCACCTTCGTCGCTGTTCGAGATTGTAATGGGCAAGTTTCTCGGAGCCTTCCTGTTATACGTTATCTGCTGTATGATGTTTTTTGTATACGGACTTGTAATTATGTTCTTCGCGCCGGCTAACTGGGCGGTAATCATCTGTACTAACATCGGACTTATGCTGCTCGGCGGAGCTCTTATCGCGATTGACGTATTCATAAGCGCGCTGACCGAGAGCCAGCTGATCGCCGCGATTATCGGTATGGCCGTAGGCCTCATCACCTATATGACAGGCTCGATCTCGTCAATGATAGGTATCGACTGGGTCACAAACGTGCTCAATTCAATCTCCTTTACCTCATACTACGCAAACTTTACATACGGTATGCTCGACCTCACCGGAGTTGTATTCTTCCTCAGCGTAATCGCGCTGTTCATATTCTTCACTATCCGCGTGTTCGAGAAAAAACGCTGGAGCTAAGGAGGTAATACAAGTGGAAAATAAAGATATCAAAACACCCGAAGCTACCCCAAAAAAGAAGGGTAAAATAAAAAATCTGCTAAAGTCCAGAAAAGCCAAGAAGGGTTCCCTCGCCGTGGCGATTACAGCGGTATTCATTGCGATTATCGTGCTCGTCAACTTTGCCGCTCACCTGCTCGTTGACAGATTCCCCAACCTGCAGTTCGATATGACCGCGTCCCAGACCTATCAGCTCCAAAAGGACACAGCGGACTATATCTCGCAGATTGACAAGGACATCACCCTCTATGTGCTCGCTACCGAAAACTCCTTCAAGGGCGGTATGAACGCCTACTCCGGCACACAGTATTTTATTCAGGCCGACAAGCTCCTGCACAAAATGGCGGCTAAGTCCGACAAGCTCAACCTCAAGTTTATCGACCTTTCCTCCAACCCAACCTTCACCGGAAAATACGACAACATTGACTGGAACTCCAAGGACGCCGGCAACCTCATCATAGTTGACGCGGGCGACAACTACACCGCTTTGTCTATCGGCGACTGCTTTACATATGACGAGGAAGCCTACTCCTCATACGGATACTACGTCTACACCGCCACCAACATCGAACAGGCAGTAGTAACAGGTATACTCAACGTCACCACAAATGACAAGGTAGGCGTCGACTTTATCACAGGCTCCGGCGAAGAGGAAGATCTCTACTCCGCTATGAAAACTCTCCTCAAGCAAAACGCCTATGACGTAAAGGACGTAAACCTCACCACCAAGAACCTCAGCGAAAACGCAAAGATAGCCGTGCTCTTCGCTCCGACAGTCGACCTCAATGAAAAAGCAATCGACAAACTCGAAAAATGGCTCGATAACGACGGCGAAAACGGCCGGACTCTCATCTATCTGCCTATGGACATCCACGTCGATACTCCCAACCTCGACGCTCTTCTGAAGCAGTACGGAATGGAACTTTCGGACGGACTGAGCTTCTGCACAAACAACAATTACTATATGCAGAACGTCTTTATGTTCCTCGCCGAGTATAACGAGGACAACACCACCTACACCGCCAAGCTCAAGAACGCGGCTATCCCGACAATCGTGTATAACTCACGCGATATCAAGATAAAGGACGACAGCAAGGTCACTCCGCTCCTCAGCCTCAAGCAGTCGGTCGGAGTTCTCCCGTTTGACACCGATACATCCAAGTTCGAAAGCGACAAGGATATCGAAAAATATATGACCGCCGACGGAGTCACTCTCGCTGCTATCGGCTCCAAGTCGAACGACGACAAGGGCTCACACGTAGCCGTATTCGGTTCGCCTTACTTCTTCTCCTCAACCTTCCTCGGCACAACCTCCTATAATAACGCCAACTACCTCGTAAACTTCTGCAACACCGTATCCAACCGCGACGACCTCGGAATCACCATAAACTCCGCCAAGGTGGACAGCGGCGAACTCGGCGTTACCAACTCCGCCACAATCGTGACCTTCGGATTCATCTTTATCCTCCTTATTCCGCTCGGTACGCTGATAGTCGGACTCATTCTCTACATCCGCAGGAGGAACAAGTAATGGAAAACAAAGAACCGGAAGTAATAATCGAGGATAAGGACTACGACTCTCTCCTTGATAAATTCGAAAATCCTATAACCTCAAAATCACCTAAAAAGAAAAAATCTACCGGTATAAAGGCGCTGATTATCGCCATACTCTGCGCTGTTGTGCTCGGAACTGTAGTATGCCTGCTCATCTTTGTTCCGCAGAGCAGCGAAATCACCGACAGCGCCAAGGACGGCGAAGCAGTCAAGACCGGCCTCAACGACAAAAAGGAATGGCAGGCTAACGTAAAGACCGACAAAAAAGGCAAGATCAACACCAAGGCCGGCGGTCAGTTTACCGAGAAGGTTCCCGCCGATATAAAAACAATCGAACTCGAGAACAACGGCGGCAAACTCAGCATCAAATCCTACACTCCCACCAAAAAGACAAAGGAGACAGATCCCGAAACAGGCGACCCTGTAGAAAAATCCGAGGCCACCGAATACACCGTTGTCGGATACGAGGATATGGCGCTCCAGTCGGGAGTCGCGGACGAAATCGCCAGCGCCTGCTCGACACTTGAGTTCACCAAAATAGTCGACAAGAACGGCTCATCCCACCTATCCGACTACGGTCTCGACAAACCAAAGGCAATCGCCAGAGTAACCTATACCGACAACACCACCGCTACAATAAAGGTGGGTAACGCCGCGCCCCAGAACCTCGGCACATACGTGATGTTCGGCTCCGGTATGGAGGTATTCCTTTGTAACAGCGACAGCACAAAGGCTCTGCTGTTTACCCTCTGCGATTTAGCGAGCCTGACGATTAATGAGGCCGCCTCCGACAACGACAAAAACGAGTTCAAATACGTCACTGTCAACGGCGTAACGATGAAGCCCAGCAAGTACACCGACCAGATCGAGAACAAATACGTGCTTGACGACGGCAGTTTTGCTGACGAAAACGAAGCCTCACTTGTATCAGGCGCGATAAGAGGTCTCTATGCCACAGGCGTAGCCGCGGTCAATCCAACCGCAGCGCAGATATCCGATTTCGGACTTAAAAACCCAAAGGCTTCTGTTAAGGCTGATTATCCCGATATCGACGTCGAGCTAATAGCGAGCAAGGCCGATAAAAAAGGCGACTGCTATCTTATGGAAAAAGACGGCAAAATCGTCTACAAAATCGCCTCCACCTCTCTTCCCTGGCTCAATACGAATCGCGAAAAGCTCACCGACAAGTACATCCTCCACGTAAAGCTCAGCGGATTAAAGGGTATGCAGGTAGAATCGAACGGCAAAAAATACGACTTCGACGTCAAGACCACCGTCACAAAGACTACCGACTCCGAGGGTGAGGAAAGCGAAAGCACCAACACCGTTACAAAGTATATGGGCAACGAGATTGACGAGGGATATTTTGAGACCTTCCTCAACAACGTTTCGATGCTCAAATACGAAAAAGGTAAAATCAAGAACAGCGGTACAAATTGTCCTCTTAAAATAAAGTATACCTACGAAAAGAACCGCCCTGCCGATACGCTGGCGTTTACAAAGAGCGGTAATCAATATGTAGCAATACTCAACGGAAAAGCAATTGGTTTTGTATACCGAAGCTATGTTGAAAAACTTATTGACCAGCCCGGCAAGGTAGCCGTAGACAAAGAAGTAAAAAGCTTCTGGTAGTCGGGTGTCCCGACAGCCATAGCCGCTCGCGAGCCGCGGAGCCGGTGCCGCCTTTGGAAATGTTAGGATTAATTCATAACGTCATCAACGGCGGGATTTACGGCGCGGGAACAATACCGCAATCAAGTACCCATTTATCCGGGGATCATAATCTTATAATCCAAAACAAAGGGCAGATTAGTTCATTTTCTGATGAACTAATCTGCCCGACATTTTCACTCTTACTTTCAACTATTAATTGAATTTTCCTCAATATCAACGCAAATCTCGTTTATATCCTTTACTACTGTTTTTTCAACAGGTATGTTTTGGCTGTACCAAAAATAAAAATCCTCCGCAAAATCCATTTTCTCATACCTTAGTTTAAGGTACAATGTATTGTTCTTTACGCCGCACTCGGAAAATCCAAAATCCCTGAACGGGTTTTCGCTGTATTTATAATAGATACAAAGCAGACTCTTTTCACGGAAAAATTCATCATCATATTTTTCGTCAATCTCTTTTCCGAAAAATTCCTCATATTCTTTAACGCTGTCTATAAACTTAAACGCCATTCCCTGTTTGAAGTCCGCGGGTATATCCGGCGAGTAAAAAAATGTTTTTGCCGAGGATATATTCGCGTCTATCCCGATAGCGTCAAAGGGCATATTGCCTTTTGTCACGGCATAGGGATGATTATAACTGTAATCTTGTTCGGCGAGCATTTTTTGCAGATCCGTTACATCGCGGATATCGACCTTGCAATCGCCGTTAAAATCAGCCGGATTATCTCCGATAATTCCAAGCGGATCATTCTTTGTCATTCTTCTGTAATCGTTTACAAGAGAAAACCGAATCGCTGTAGCGTCCCTAATATTAATTTTATTGTCTCCGTTTACATCGCCGTAAACTCCGCCATAGAGTAAAGTGTTCTTTGCACAAACCGAGACAGCCGAGATTATAGTCAGAACAAAAGCAATACTAAACAATAAAAATCTTTTTATAAAATTTCTTTTCATTAAAATTCCTCCTTTACTACTATAACCCTGTGAAACTCGATTTTGTGACGGTTTTTTCAGAAAAAGTTTTTCTTTGTAGGAATGTACAAAAGTAAGAACTGTTTTTTGTGCAGAAATACTACCCCAAATTCCAATAACTCTTATAATCCTGCAAGTTCCAGTCATTCAGAATATTCTGCGCCGCCGGGATTGTTCTAAACAACATTGTCGTCTCGCCCGAACTTGTATTCTCCGAGCTGTAGAGGTAGATACTGTTTTCGTACCAGAAGCAGTGCTCCGGCGAGTCTATCGTATCAACAAACAGATTGCCGAAAAAAACTACATCATCTTCTTTATATCCACCCGCGACAGCCGCCATTGTGCCGCATACGGTCATAACCTTTTGGCGGATGTTTTCGCTTTTGTTGAATTGTTTAGCGGTGATTCCGCATCCGAGGTTTATTATTTGCAGGCTGTCGACGTCGACCGCGGCTGTAAGAACTATCTCGCCGCCCGTCAGCGCGTAGTAGTCATACACAAATCCGTTATCCTGCTCCTCGGTCTTGATTTTCTTCCATTTTTTATACGGGAACTCCTTTGGGTTACCGCCCAGCTTTTGGTACATAGCGTTAAAATCGCTCGTGTATCGGTCGAGCGTCATATCATAGCGCATACCCGTCTCGGTTTTGCTGCTGACAAAGGTATTGTTCTCCGGTATCGGATAATTCGCCTCATCCTCGGTAGCGCCGTTTTCGGTTTTAGGCTTCTCGCCTCCGCAGGACGCGAAAGCCGCTATCATCAGCGCCGCAAGTACCAGGCAGATTAATCTCTTCATCACTTATCACCCGAAAATTTTATTATTTCTCTGTTAAGCATAGCCACCGGCAGTCCGACCACGTTGTTGTAGCAGCCGTTTATTTTCTTAACAAATACGCAGGCTCCGTTCTGGATTCCGTACGCTCCGGCCTTGTCCGCCCAGTCGTTTGTATCGAGGTATTTTTTGAGTTCATTTTCGCCAAGCTCGTAAAACTCAACCTCTGTCACTGCCGAAAAGCTTTGCTCCTTTCCCCTCTCACACAGGCAGCAGCCGGTGATTACCTTGTGGATTTTTCCACTGAGAGAGCGCAGCATCTTCTCGGCGTCTTGTCTGTCAGAGGGCTTACCGAGCATTTTATCTCCGAGTATAACCGCCGTATCACATCCTATAACTAGGCTGTCGGGAAATTTTTCGGCGATAAACCTTGCTTTTCTTTCCGCAATTTTCTGCGCGCGCAGGTCGATATCCACCTCATCCGAAATACTCTCGTCAACATCCGCCGGTATAACCTCGAATCCGTCGAATATATTTTTCAAAAGCTCCCTGCGTCTAGGCGACGCGGAAGCGAGTATTATGTTTTTCATTATGCCTCCGTTTTATAACTGAACCGCCGCGTAATGCGGCGGTTCGTATTTATTCTTCTGTTTCTTCTTCCGGCTCACTGTTATCTACCGGCGCGGAGGTCTCCTCCTCGTTATCATGCGGCAGATGGGTAAAGCTTACTACCCTGTTGCCCTCGTTGATACGCATTAATGTTACGCCCTTTGACGGTCTCGCGCAGATTCTGACATCCTCGGCGTTGATACGTATTATAACGCCCTCCTCGCTTATGAGGATGATGTCCTCGTCCGGTTTAATCACGCTGATACCGGCGACCTTGCCGTACTTGTTAACGTGATAGTTAGTAAGTCCCTTACCGCCTCTGGACTGAACACGATAGTTATCGGGGTTCGAGAGTCGTCCGTATCCCGTTTCGGAGACTGTGATAATAAGACTATCCTCATCGATAACGCTCATTCCGACGATTTCGTCGCCTTCCTTAAGCGTCATCGCCTTAACTCCGCGGGCCTGACGTCCCATAGCGCGGACGTCGGTCTCTTTAAATCTGATAGCCATACCCTCTCTGGTAGCTACGATGATCTGGTCGTTGCCTGTGGTCATTCTTACCCACTCGAGCTGGTCGCCCTCGTTGAGGTCGAGAGCAATAAGTCCGCCCTTACGCGCCGTGTTATAGGCATTGAGGGCTATACGCTTGATAATACCCTTCTTGGTAATCATAACGAGGAACTTATCCTCCTCAAACTCCTTAACCGGAATCATCGAGGTGACGTTCTCGTCCGTGGCAATCGGCAGAATATTCGCGATATTCATACCCTTGCTCTGGCGTGTACCCTCGGGAATTGTATAGCACTTAATCCTGTAAACTCTGCCCTTGTCGGTAAAGAACAGGATGTAGTTGTGGGTATTACAGATGAACATTTCTGTGGCTACGTCCTCCTCACGGGTGGACATACCCTTGACTCCTCTGCCTCCGCGGTGCTGGATAGTATACTCGCTCTCCTCTATACGCTTGATATAGCCGTAGCGCGTCATAGTAACTACGCAGTCCTCTTCGGGGATGAGGTCCTCGATATCAACCTCTCCGCTGATGTGGCAGATTTCGGTTCTTCTGGGATCGGCGTACTTGTTTCTGAGCGCAAGCGCCTCTTCCTTTACCTTTTCGAGCAGCAGGTGGTGACTGCCCAGCAGCTCTGTATATTCCTTGATTTTTGCGAGCAGAGCGGCGATTTCGTCCTCGATTTTGCCCCGCTCCATATTGGTCAGCTGGCCTAGACGCATCTGTACGATAGCCTGAGCCTGAACCTCGTCGAGCTCAAAGCGATTCATAAGATTTACCTTGGCGGTAGCTGTGTCCTTTGAATGTCTGATAATATTGATTACTTCGTCGATATTGTCGATCGCGATTTTCAGACCTTCGAGTATATGACAGCGCTCCTGCGCCTTTTTCAGGTCAAACTGAGTTCGGCGGGTGACAATCTCAACCTGGAAGTCTATGTAGTGCTCCAGGCATTCCTTAAGTGTAAGGATCTTTGGCTCGCCGTTTACAATCGCGAGCAGAATCGCGCCGAAGGTCGCCTGCAGCTGTGTATATGAGAAAAGCTGATTGAGCACAATCTGGGGAGATGCGTCACGGCGTATATCAATCTCGATATGCATACCGTTGCGGTCGGAGTGATCCTCGATATTTGTGATACCCTCGATCTTTTTATCCTTAACCAAATCGGCGATATGCTCGATAAGTCTCGCTTTGTTAACGCCGTATGGCAGCTCGGTCACGATAATTTTAAACCTGTTGTTCTTTGCTTCGACAATCTCGGTCTTGGCTCTAACGATAATTTTGCCGCGGCCTGTCGAGTAAGCGGCGCGTATACCGCTTCTGCCCATAATTATACCGCCTGTCGGGAAATCCGGACCCGGAATACATTCCATAATCTCGGCAACCTCGGCGTCGGGATTTTCGATAAGGAGCTCGATAGCGTCGATAACCTCGCCCATATTATGCGGCGGAATATTAGTCGCCATACCTACGGCGATACCGCTGGAACCGTTTACAAGCAGGTTCGGGAATCTGCTCGGCAATACCGTCGGCTCCTCCAGTCTGTCGTCATAGTTCGGCACAAAGTCGACTACCTTTTTCTCGATATCGGTGAGCATTTCCATCGAGATTTTGCTCATTCTTGCCTCGGTATATCTGTAAGCCGCCGGGGGGTCGCCGTCGATTGAGCCAAAGTTACCGTGGCCGTCTACGAGCATATATCTCATCGAGAAATCCTGAGCCAGTCTTACCAGCGCGTCATATACCGACGCGTCGCCGTGCGGATGGTACGAGCCGAGCACGTTACCTACCGTGTCGGCGCATTTATGGTACGGCTTGTTTGGCTCAAGATTGTGGTCGTACATTGTATATAATATTCTTCTGTGAACAGGCTTTAGTCCGTCTCTGACGTCCGGCAGAGCTCGGCTGACGATTACCGACATCGAGTAATCGAGGAAGCTCTGCTTCATCTCTTTTTCGACGTCGACGTCAATTATCTTGCCTGTCAATACCTTTTCTTCGATCTGATTATCCATAATCCACCTCAGTTATTCTATCCTTCAATACCTTCGTTTATAATGTAGCTTTTATTTTTTCGTATAATTCCGGCATACGCTTTTTCAGACTGCACGGCCTGAAGGTTTTTGCGTCCACAATACCGTGTTCGGTAGTGCCGTAACCGAGCTCGGTCTCGGTACCGTCGTCGTTGATTTTCCTGACGGTATAGGTAAACTCGATATGCGCGGGCTTCAGCGAAATAACCCAAACTCTTACAATAAGTTTATCCTCGTAAAAAGCAGGCATACCGTAATGACAGCTCAGGTTAATAAGCGGCATCATAATTCCGGCGTTCTCAACCTCTGTATTAGTCAGCCCAAAAAGCTTTATATAATCCGTGCGTCCTACTTCGTACCATACCGGATAAACCGAGTGGTGGGCAACTCCCATCTTATCGGTCTCGGCGTAGCGGACTGTAATATATGATTTAGAATGCATAATTCTGCCTTTCTTTAAATGTCAAGATTCTGTACGAATTTGGCGTTTGCTTCGATGAATTCTCTTCTGGGTTCTACCTTGTCGCCCATAAGGATTGAGAAGGTCTCGTCCGCTGTCTCAGCGTCCTCAAGCTTAACTTTTAGCATAAGTCTTGTTTCGGGGTTCATAGTAGTCTCCCACAGCTGTTCGGCGTCCATCTCACCAAGACCTTTATAACGCTGGATATCGGTTTTTCCCTCTATCTCGTCGAGCATACGGTCACGCTCGATATCCGAATACGCGTATTTGTGTTCCTTACCCTTTGTGATTCTGTAAAGCGGAGGCTGAGCGATATACACGTGACCCTCCTCGATAAGCGGTCTCATAAAGCGGAAAAAGAAGGTGAGCAGCAATGTTCTGATGTGCTGACCGTCAACGTCGGCATCCGCCATAATGATAACCTTGCCGTATCTGAGCTTGTTGATATCGAACTCGTCGCCGATACCGGTACCCAGAGCGGTGATTACCGGAGTGAGCTTGTCATTTCCGTAAACACGGTCGAGGCGTGCCTTTTCAACGTTGAGCATCTTACCCCAAAGCGGAAGTATCGCCTGTATACGTCTGTCACGACCTCCCTTGGCCGAACCGCCCGCCGAATCTCCCTCGACGATGAAAATCTCGGTTTCGGAGCTGTCCTTTGACTGACAGTCAGACAGCTTGCCCGGCAACTGAGCTCCCTCAAGAGCAGATTTACGTCTTACGTTCTCTCTGGCCTTACGGGCAGCTTCTCTCGCCTTTGCGGAGGAGAGCGCTTTTTCAAAAATAACCTTGGCAACCTGAGGATTTTCCTCCAGGAACACGGACATATTCTCGCTTAACAGCTTGTCCACCATAGTTCTTACCTCGGTATTTCCGAGCTTGGCCTTGGTCTGTCCCTCAAACTGAGCCTCCTTGACCTTTACGCTGATAACAGCTGTAAGGCCTTCGCGCACGTCGTCGCCGGACAGGTTTTTATCATTTTCCTTGAGTTTGTTGAATTTTCTCGCGTAATCATTCATAACGCGGGTAAGAGCTCGCTTGAATCCCTCCTCGTGGGTACCGCCGTCAACTGTATGTATGTTGTTGGCGAAGGAGAGCATCAGCTCGTTATAGCTCTCGGTATACTGCATAGCGACCTCGACGGTCACAGTATCCTCGGAATTTTTGGACGCAAAATAAATCACGTCGGGGTGTATCGGATCCACGTGCTTCTTCTTGTTGATATACTCGACAAAGCTCGATATACCGCCCTCGTAGTGGAAATTTTTCTGTATTATATTCTCGCTGTCTCTTTCATCGCGAAGCTCGATATGTACTCCGGCGTTGAGGAACGCCTGTTCCCTCAGTCTTTTTGCGAGAATGTCGTACTCATATACTGTAGTTTCCTTAAAAATCTTACCGTCGGCCTTAAAGCGGACTTCGGTTCCCTTTTCCGAGGATTTGCCGATTTTTTTAAGGTCGGTAACAATCTTTCCTCTTTCGTATCTCTGGAAGTAGATATCCTCGCCGTCAAAAACCTTTACCTCTACCCATTCGGACAGAGCGTTTACTACCGAGGCGCCTACACCGTGCAATCCGCCGGATACCTTGTATCCGCCGCCGCCGAACTTACCGCCGGCGTGAAGCACTGTAAATACGAGCGTCACCGCCGGAATACCTGTTTTGGCGTTTATTCCGACAGGAATTCCACGTCCGTTATCCCTTACCTTTATAACATCGCCCGGCTCGATTACAACGTCAATCTTTGAGCAATAACCGGCGAGTGCTTCGTCAATCGAGTTATCGACAATTTCGTATACAAGATGGTGAAGTCCCCTCGGTCCGGTCGAACCGATATACATACCCGGTCTTTTACGAACCGCCTCCAGTCCTTCGAGGACCTGTATTTCGTCCGCGCCGTATTCGTTTTCTACTTTTTCAACCTTGATTTCTTCGTTATCCAAAAAAATTACCTCCCGATTTACTTAAACCTTACAAAATAAGGCGTAAATATTAAAGCCGTTATCACTGCCGCCACGCTGATTACAAATATCACGGCGGTCGAAGCAATTATATCCTCTGTCGCTTTCAATATCATTAGGTTTATAAACACCGTCAACACTATCACTATCGCGAACAGCACAATATATCCCGTTCTGTTCACCCTGAACTCCTTTGAGCAGTGATAGCATTTTTCGGATTTTTTACTTTTTATTTTCCGTACATCGCCGTAGTGAAATACTGTATGACAATGCGGACATACCGGCAGCCTGAACATAATCAGAACTTCCTGTTTGCCGTATAAGTTGAGCCGTTGGGCTTCTTCTTCGGAACATACTGCTTAACCTGTTCCTTTATCTCAACCTCGGGCTCGTCGTCATAGTTCTCGATTCTTCTCAGCGGCACATCAGCCGACGACGCGTGGGATTCGCTTACGTCCTTTATAATCGGCACATCCCTGATCACTGTCTTTTCATTCGGATTAGGTTTAGTATGTCTGTTACGCTTAACCTCGTCAAAAATCTCGCGGTTAAATGTAATTCTGCTGTCCGATACGTCATCCATTTCATCATAGTATTCTCTCTCGTCCTCGTCATAATTTGAGTATTTTTTAAGAGGAACAAATCTTACTAAAAACGGAGTGCAAAAGTAGAACAAAATGAGTATCGCGGCAACAATCACAACTCCCAGGATATTGTTATAATATTCGGAGTTGCTCCATATTACCATAAACATTATCACCAGAAGCACTACCGCGATAAACGCGAATATAAGCCTCAGGTCTGTTTTTATTTTACATTCCTTTTCACATCTCGGACAGATATGAAGTCCGCGTTTTTTTTCATTAAATGTTGTGAGATATGAAATCCTGCGTCCGCAGTACGGACATCTTTTACCTTCCATAAAATACCTCTTTTAAATTTTTATTTTCAATTCTTCTAACCAATGTCTGTCCCGAAAGCTGACTGATAAAAACTCTCGTTATACCGTTTTCCTCGCATACTACGAAGGACTTCGGCAGCTCGTAGCTTACGTTTACCACCTGTCCGAGCCTTTCGGCGGACGAAAGATATTCTCTCGTAGTTTTTGAGACCGTCGTATTATCCAGGTCAAATATTCCGACAATAGTATCGGTTCTGACCACAGTTTTCTCTCCGAGGTGAAGATACATCAGAGTACACTTCCTTCTTTAATCAGGAATTTTTTGCTGTCCTCAATATCGAGATTGTCATCAAAATCGCAGCAGGTTATAAAAACCTGATATTCCCTCACCTTATTCAGCAGAAAATCCTGACGTCTTCTGTCCAGCTCGCTCATCACGTCGTCCAGCAGTATTACCGGATTCTCCCCGGTAAGCTCGCTGAGCACCTGAGCCTCCGCCAGCTTGAGCGACAATACCGCGCTCCTCTGCTGACCCTGGGACGCAAAGGTCTTTGCCTTTTTCCTGTTTATAATGATATCAAAATCATCCCTGTGAGGTCCGATAGTAGTAAATCCGCTGTGGATATCTTCCTTTTTTGAGCTTCTGAGCGCTTCGGAAAACTTTTTGAAAATCTCCTGCTCGTTTTCCCCATAAGAAGCCGTTGTTGTTGAAATATATCTGATGTCGAGTTTTTCCTTGCCGTCTGATATTCCGAGGTGATACTCCCCAGCCTTTTCGGCAAGATTTTTTATATAATCAAGCCTGCGCAAAATTATCTGTGTACCCAGATAACACAGGTTGTCATCCCATATTGAAAGCGTCTTTTCGAGCTCGGGATGACGATAGATATCCTTCAGCAGCGCGTTACGCTGAATCAACGTCTGATTATACTTTGATATTATCAGCGCGTTGCCCAGTTTTTCCCGACAAATTGCCGAATCAACAAATCTTCTCCGCGCCGACGGACCTCTCTTTACCAATGTAAGGTCCTCGGGAGAAAAAATCACCGCGTTATATCTTTCTATCAGCGAAGCCGCGGATTTCTTTTTTACTCCGTTGATTACGACTTCTTTTTTATTTGAGCTGAAAACAAGCTCGGCCTCCTGCTCCCTGTTCTGGGAAAAAAACCTGGTTTTTATCCTGGCCTGTTTCTCACTAAAACGGATAAACTCGCTGTCCTTGCTGCCCTTAAAGCTGTGACCTCCGCAGAATAACCACAGAGCCTCCAAAAGATTAGTCTTGCCCTGGGCATTATCGCCGTAAATCACGTTGACTTTTTCGCAGGGCTCGATAAATCCGTCGACTAAATTTCTGTAATTTCTGAAACTTAAGCTTTTTACAAACATATTCAGACTAACAATACTTCTATTTCTTTACCTTCAAATTTTACCCTGTCGCCCGACCTGAGTTTTTTTCCTCTCATAGTACAGACCTCGCCGTTTACCTCTGCCTCACCATTCTGTATTGCCGATTTTGCGTGTCCGCCGGTCATACACATTCCGCTGAGCTTCAGTAAATCCTGCAATTTTATAAACTCTCCGTTTATCTTAAAAACATCAGCCATTCGATAACCTCATAGGTACAACAAGGCTTATAAAGCTGTCGCCCTTGACCGGAGTTATAATCATCGGAGACAATCCGCCGTTAAGTGTGATTTTAACTTCGTCTGCGTCTATATTTCTCATAGCGTCGAGGATGTATCTGTTATTAAATCCAATCTCTACCTCGTCGCCGAAAATCTCCGCGTTAATAGAATCGTTAGCCTTTCCGATAGCGGATGTGCAGGAAAAGCTGATTTCATCCTTCGAGAACACACATCTTACCGGGCTCTGAATCTTATCTCCGTTGAGCAGCGACATTCTGTCAACCGCGTTGATAATAAGCCTTGTATTTACTACCGCTTCTGTCTTTTTATCCTTTGGGATAGTGCTCTTATAATCCAGGAAGGTACCCTCGATAAGTCTCGAAATAACGCTGTACTCCCCTATCTTGAACATAATATGTCTCTGGCCGACGCTGATATCAACATTCTCGTCCTCGTCGCGGATAAGCTTTAATACCTCTTGCTGAGTTTTACCCGGAACTACGAATTCACTGTCGATAATATTGTCAATATCTTCTTTTCTGACAGCCATTCTGTAGCCGTCAATCGCAACAATTCTGAAAGTCTTTTCCGAAAGCTCAAACAGCGAACCGGTATAAATAGGCTTAGAATTATTATCCGAAACAGCGTACACCGTCTGTCTGATCATATCTCTGAGTATTCCGCCCTTGATCTCAACACTTTCGGTCTCCTCAAAGGTTGGCAGGTCGGGATATTCGTTTGACGACATTCCCACAATCTGATACTCTGCCTGTCCGCTCGTAATATAAGTAATCATCCTGTCGTCGGTTTCAATACAAACAACCTCCTCGGGAAGCTTGCGTACAATATCCGAGAACAGCTTGGCGCTGACTACAATTTCTCCGTCCTTCTGGACAGTGGCGTCAATACTGGTATTAATACCAATCTCAAGGTCATAACCCGAAATCGAAAGCTTCTGTCCGTAAGCCTTTATGAGTATTCCTTCCAAAGCCGGGATCGTCGCCTTTGACGATACCGCTCTTGAAACATTGGATACCGCTTCGCTGAGGTCTGTTCTTAACACATTTATCTTCATATTATTTTTCCCTTCTCATATGATTGGTTCTCTTATCTTTGTTTTCCTCATCCATTATTCAAAAAATCATCCGACAAAATATTTTCTCACTATAAAGAGACTATATAATTATTATTATTTAGTAGTAGTAGTAGAGTATGTGGAATTGTGGATATTCTTCCTTAATGGCTTTATTACTAAAAATTTTTGCCAATCTTTTTATTTCTCAATTGTGGATAAAGTGGAAAAATATTACATATTTCCACCCTATTCAACACTCTGTGGAAAACACAGAGTGGAATGTTTAAACATTTGTGGAAAGATTTTCTTACTCGTTACTGCAATTTTTTATGATATCCTCAACGATTAATCTCAGCTTTGAATCCTTTTTCATCTTCTTGGCCGTAGTATCTATGGCATACTTAATAGTCGAGTGATCTCTGCCGCCGAATTCCTTACCTATATTCTCCTGAGTAAGAGTTGTAAGCTCGTTTACTATATAAATAGCTACCTGACGCGGACCGCTGATATAAGCGCTGCGGTTTTTGGAACTTCTCAAGTCCTCGGCGCTCACGTTGAATGTACGCGCGACCTCGTCGATAATTCTCTCGACCGTAACCTCGGGCGGAGTATCATTATTCAGTATATCCGCGATAATATTCTGTACGGATTTAATCGAAGGTCTTTCGCCGTCGAGATTATTTTTAGCTTTGATTTTCTTTACCGTACCCTCAAGCTGGCGGATGTTGCTTTTCACGTTGTTTGCGATATATTCACATACGTCGTTCGGAATCTCTATGTTCATAAGCTCCGCCTTGCGCTTGATAATAGCGATTCTTGTCTCAACATCGGGCGGCTGGATATCCGCGATAAGTCCCATCTCGAATCTGCCTCTGAGACGGTCGTCCAGAGTTTTGATTTCCTTTGGCGGACGGTCGGATGTGAGTATTATCTGTTTCTGAGCGAGATAGAGAGTCTCGAAGGTATGGAAGAACTCCTCCTGTGTACTCTCCTTACCGCCGATAAACTGAACGTCGTCGACCAGCAGAATGTCGGCGTGACGATATTTTTGTCTGAAATCCGACATAGTAGCTCTGTGCAGTGACTCGATAAGTTCATTTGTAAAATCGTCGCCCTTTACATAGCATATCGTTTTTGTGGAGTCGTTTTTCTTGATCTCGTTGCCGATAGCATAGAGAAGATGTGTTTTTCCGAGTCCGGAGTTACCGTAAAGAAAAAGAGGGTTATATGCCTTTGAAGGATTCTGAGCTACCGCCAGACACGCCGCGTGAGCGAACTTGTTGGAATTGCCGACGATAAATGTATCAAAGGTATATTCGTATCCGTTATCGACTATGTCATCGCTGACTGTTTCCTCAACGGGGTTTTCCTCCGGAACAGTAAAGATAATATCAAACTTTGTTCCGAATACAGCCTCAAACGCTTCGGTTAAGAGAATTTTGTAACATCTTTCGAGTGTTTGTCTGTGAAAATCGTTTGGAACCATAAGCTCGGCTTCTTGTTTATCGAAATTCAGACCGATGGGTTCAATCTTACTTATCCATGTATTATAAGCTACATCCGTAATTTTTTGACGGCAATAGTCGCAAATTACGTTCCAGGCTTCGTTAAACTGCTCTTTCATATTCTAATACTTCCTTTCTTTCCGGGTTATAATAACCCAAAGTAATCCAGTATAATCCATTATCATTATAGCAAATTATTTATTAAATTGCAATAATTATATAATATAAATAGTATAGAAATTTTAAAATTATCTTTGCTTTTTTATATGTATAAAAATACCAACGATATATACAGTTAAGTCCGTACCGGCGGGTATATAAAAAAATACTTGACGTATAGCAAAATATATATTATAATACTATGGTGTAAAGTATTGCCGTTAACAGGTTTAATTATCGAAAGGAGGTAATTATTTTGAAAAGAACATATCAGCCAAAGAAACTCCACAGAAAGAAAGAACACGGTTTTATGAAGAGAATGTCTACTTCCAACGGACGTAAGGTTCTCGCCAGAAGAAGAGCTAAAGGTAGAAAGAAGTTGTCATATTAAAAAGTGTACGCCTTTTGCGTATCAAATAATAAGACCACTTTTTGGTGGTCTTTATTCATATGTAATATGGACTAAACGCCGATTGATCCGGGTGGTTATATGAGTAAAGCGCTCACAATAAAAGAGAACAGAGATTTTCAGAGACTCTACCGCAGAGGCAAGAGTTTTGTAAGCCCGGTAGTTGTTACATACGTGATGAAAAGTAAAGGTAATGACATTTATTACGGAATAACCACAGGTAAAAAAGTAGGCAACGCGGTCAGGCGCAGCAGAGCCAGAAGGGTAATTCGAGCCGCTTTCAGGGAAGTTTTTCCTCAGCTTAAAACCGGATATGATATCATATTCGTCGCCAGAGGCAAAACCCCGTATGTCAAAAGCGGAGTTGTAGCGCAGGCTATGAGGGATCATTTCTCTCAGGCGGGAATTTTATGAAGAAGTTTTTTATAAAGGCAATACGCTTCTATCAAAAAAATATTTCCCCAAATACAAAACCTAAATGTAAGTATTATCCCACCTGCTCGCAGTATGCCGTCGAAGCTATAGAAATTCACGGCGCTTTCAAAGGATTTTTCCTTTCATTATGGAGATTTTTACGATGTAATCCTTTTTCTAGGGGAGGATTCGATCCTGTTCCCGAAAAAAAGGAAAAAAAAAGAAGAGGTAACTCTTAATGATTCAGATTTTTGGATTTTTCGGAAGTATCCTTGGATACTTACTCTGGGGTTTGTTTTACGTATTTCAGAACTTCGGAGTTTCGATTATTTTCTTTACGATTATAATCAAGTTTATTATCTTTCCTTTTTCTATCAAGCAGCAGAAAAGTATGGCAAGTACTTCAAGACTGCAAAAAAAACAAAAGGAAATTCGTGAAAAATACGCTAACAACAAGCAGAAAGCTAACGAAGAAATGCAGAAGCTGTACGAAAAGGAAGGCGTAAGCCCCACCGGCGGATGTCTTACCAGTATCGTTCCGATGCTTATTATGCTCGGAATCTTCTACAGCGTAGCTTATCCTCTTACAAATACACTGCATATTAACTCGTCTGTTGTTGAGAACGCGATAAGCTATATAAACTCGATTCCCGGATTCGCGTTTAATGCCGGAGTCGGAATGGGCAGAACTTATCAGGAAATCAATCTTGTAAAAGGTCTCGCCGAGTCTAATCAGCTTGTCAGCCAGTTATTCAATTCTACGGACGCCGCTAATGTACAGATGTTTGTAAACGGCTTTAATTTCGCAGGATTCAATCTTCTTACAACACCGAGCGAAGAAGGATTTTTCTCGGTATATATTCTGGTTCCCGCGCTGTGCTTCCTTTCCTCAATCGGAGCTCAGGTAGTAACTATGAGAATCAACGGCACAGGCCAGAGCCAGCAGGGCTGTATGAAGGTTATGATGTATGTGCTCCCGCTGTTTTCGGCGTGGATTGCGTATTCCGTACCCGCGGCGGTAGGCTTCTACTGGATTTGTTCGTCATTGTTCAGCTTGGTTCAGTCTATTATTATGGGCAAGTTCTACGGCCCGACGGCGCTTATCGCAAAGAGCGAGGCTCAGCACGTAGCGCTGCTCGAAATGCAGGAGGCAAAGGTAGAATACAACTACGCTCCGGCCTCATTTGACAACAAGAAAAAAACAAAGAAAAAATAATATCGAGGTAAGATATGATAAAAGAAGTTATCGGAACAGGCGAAAACGAACAGCTGGCTCTCGAAAACGCCAAGGCTCAGCTGGGACTCGCTGATGACGCGGATTACGATTTTGAGGTAATCCAAAGACCCGAAAAAAAGGTACTCGGACTTTTCGGGGGAAAACAGGCAAAGGTAAAGCTTACTGTTGAGGTTGAGGGCGACGAGACAGTCGAAGAACCAAAGACAGAAGAAATAAAGAAACAAGCTCCGGCGCAAAAGCCTGCTCCTAAAAAGAGCGGCAAGGCTGCCGATACGGCAGAAAAATTCCTCAAGGATGTAATCTCCGCTATGGGACTTGAGAATCTCGAAATCACATCCGAGAAAAACGAGGACAGCGCTGTATTTGATATTGAGGGTGAGGACGTAGGATATATTATCGGCAGACGCGGAGAAACACTCGACGCTCTCCAGTATCTTACAAGTCTGGTTGCCAACCACGTTGACAACAGCTATTTTAAAATTACCGTTAACACAGGTAATTACAGAGAAAAGAGAGAAAAAACTCTTGAAATTCTCGGCAGAAAGCTTGCCTTTAAGGCTATCAAGACAGGTAAGAAAACCTCTCTTGAGCCTATGAATCCATACGAGAGACGTATTATTCATACATCCGTACAAAAGGTAAGAGGAGCTATCTCCTGGAGTGAGGGAGAGAACGCCAACCGTCACGTTGTAATCGGACCCGATCCTAAATCAAGAGGACGCAGAGGCGGCGGATATAACCGCAGAGGAGGCAACAGGCCTCAGACAAAAGCCTCACAGGTAAATCCCGACAGAAAGCCTCTTGACGAGAGCAACGGAGCCGGTCTTTACGGCAGAATAACCTGATTGTTTAGGTGTCGCAATTTGCGGCACCTATTTTTTTCACAATTTTAATTAAATATGTTATTGAAACATTTTGTAATATATGATAAAATATACAAAAATAGGTATAAAATGTTTAATTTTATCTATAGTAGTCAGGAGAGATATCTATGAAAACAAATAAGTTTTTATCTTATCTATTGGTATTCTGTCTCATACTTGGATGCTTTAGTTTGAGTTTTTACGCTGCTGAAAACGATAACGTAGAAATCAATATGTCAGATATCGATGGTAACGCAACAGACTATGGTCTTATGGATACGGCAAAGGGCAGTACGATCCTGCACTGCTTCTGCTGGAGCTTTAATACCATTAAAGAAAACATTCAAAAAATAGCCGAGGCGGGATTTACCTCGATCCAGACCTCTCCGATTAACGAATGTCGTGTAGGAGAGGGCGGAGGACTCAAGATGATGAGCTCCTCTAACGGAAAGTGGTACTATCACTATCAACCGATTTCCTATGATATAGGCAACTATCAGCTCGGTACGGAGGAAGAATTCAAGGATATGTGCGAAGAAGCGCACAAGTACGGCTTAAAAGTAATCGTTGACGCCGTACTCAACCATACCTCCGACGTGTATTACGTCAAAGATTCAATAAAAGGTTTGTCCGATAATATCCTCGATATTTATCACGAAGGCTACAATACAGCCGACGGCGAAATCTCTGATTACAGCAACCGCTTCCAGCTTACCCAGAAAAAGATGACAGGTATCCCTGATCTGAGAACCCAGAATCCGGTTATTCAGCAGGTTCAGCTTGATTTTCTTAAAAGATGCGTAGCCGACGGAGCCGACGGTTTCCGCTATGACGCCGCTAAGCACATTGAGCTTCCTGACGATTCGTCTATTTATTCAAGCGAATTCTGGCCGACTATCCTTGATAACGGCTCCGAATTCCAGTACGGCGAAATATTACAGGGCACAGGCTCAAGGTTTACCGCCTATGGTCAGCTTATGAACGTAACTGCGTCAAATTTCGGAATTAATCTGAGAAATGAGCTTAAAAACAGCCGTATGAATAAGAACAATATTTCCAACTTTTCCGCCGAGGGATTGAGCACCGACAAGCTTGTCGGCTGGGTAGAGTCGCACGATAACTATTGTAACGACGGCACATATTCAATCAGTAATACAAAGGTACGTCAGGGCTGGGCGGTACTCGCCTCCCAGGGAATTACGAGCCTGTTTTTCAGCCGTCCAAACGGCAGCTCCACCTCCAACCAGTGGGGCGACAACCTCATTGGTCCCAGAGGCGACGATAACTTCTTTAACTCCGAGGTCGCCGCGGTCAACCACTTCCACAACGATATGAACGGCAAGGCGGCAAGCCTTCGTAATATCGACACTTCCGGCAAAGTTCTCGCTATCGACAGAGAAAATTCCGGAACCGTTATTGTAAACACAAATTCAAGCGCTTATACCGTAAACGCAGCGTCATCACTGCCGAACGGCACATATGTAGACTCCGCTCACGGATATAAATACACCGTAAGCGGCGGCTACCTGAAGGGTACTGTGGCCGGCAACTCTGTAGCGGTTATCTACAAGCTCGCACAGGGCGACGAAACAGAAGAAACTACCCAGCCTATCGAAACAAAGAAAGTCCGTTTTGTAAATACACTCGGCTGGAAAACCCCGATCTATGTTCACTATTGGGGCGGCAGCGAGGAAACCGACTGGCCCGGCAATCAGATGTCATTCGAAAAGGCTTCGGCCGAGGGTAATGTATACACAGCCGATGTTCCGACAGACAGCACAGGAATCATCTTTGATAACGGTTCAGGCAACTACCAGACTGTTGATTTGTCATTTAACAAAAACGTAACAGGATGGAAAGCTCTGTCAAGCACAGACAGCGCGGGTCATTATCATGCCCAAACATATGTGGATTCAACGGATACAACCGCTCCTTCCGAAACAGAACCTACCGAGATGAAGACAGTACGTTTTGTAAATACCCAGAACTGGGCAGCCCCGATGTACGCCTACTATTGGGGAGGAAACGACGATCCTCCCGCGTGGCCGGGTACTCAGATGACATTCGAAAAAACAAGCTCCGAGGGAGATGTTTATAAAATAGACGTTCCCGCCGATTCGCAGTACATAATCTTTAACAACGGCAAGGGATCGGGAAAATACCAGACAGTTAATATTGAATTTGATTTGGGAGTTGTCGGCTGGAAGGCGCTGAGCACCTATGACAGCACCGGCTGGTACTACGTCAGACCATACGCCGAAGAGGACGAAACCGCGGAGCCGACAGGTACAACCGCGCCGGCGACCACTACCCAAGCGCCTACAACAACAGCTCCGGAAACTATAGAACCGACCGAAACCGAGCCTGTCGAGACAAAGACAGTTCGTTTTATAAAGCCGCAGAACTGGGCGTCGCCGATATTCGTATATTATTACGGCGGCAAAGAAGAATCGCCCAAGTGGCCGGGCAAGGTGATGAGCTTCGAGAAATTCATTTCTCAGGGTAACGTCTACAAGGCGGAGATTCCGTCAGATACCTCCTATATAGTATTCAACAACTGCGTGGGTAAAAACAAAAATCAAACAGTAAACATAGAATACGACCAATCTGTATTCGGCTGGAAGATTACGGGCGAAACCGATATAAACGGCTGGTACAACGCCGTGCCTTTCACCGAGGATGAGGAAACACCTACCACCGAACCGCAGACTGTTGAGCCTACAACAACACAGGCTCCGACTACCGAGCCGCAGACTGTTGAACCTACAACAACAGAAGCTCCGACTACCGAACCGCAGACTGTTGAGCCTACAACAACAGAAGCTCCGACTACCGAACCGCAGACTGTTGAACCTACGACAGCAGAACCTGTCACAACAAAGACAGTCCGTTTCTTAAAACCGCAAAGCTGGGCGTCGCCGATATTCGTATACTATTACGGTTGCAGCGAAGAATCGCCCAAGTGGCCCGGAAAAATGATGACGTTCGAAAAATTCGTCACGGAAGGTAACATCTTCAAGGCGGATATTCCGTCCGACTGCACCAATGTTGTGTTCAACAACTGCATCGGCAGAAACAAATATCAGACTGTCGATATAGAATACGACAATACCATTTACGGCTGGAAGTCCACAGGCGAAACCGACACAAACGGTTACTACAAAACCGTGCCATATACCGGAGAAGAAGAGACACAACCGGTAACAACAGAACCCGCGACAGAAGCTCCGACTTCAACCGATCCATCGGGTACAAAGACGGTCCGCTTCGTAAAACCGCAGGATTGGGCGTCGCCGATATTTGTATGCTATTACGGAGGCAGCGAGGAATCGTCCAAATTGCCGGGCAAGGCGATGACATTCGAAAAATTCGTCACGGAGGGCAATGTCTACAAGGCGGAGATTCCGTCCGACAGTAAGTATGTTGTATTCAACAACTGTATAGGTAATAACAAGAAAAAGACGGTAAATATCGACCTGACCCAAGGCGACTTCTGGAAAACTACAGGTCTTACCGACGATAGCGGTTGCTACTACACCGAGGTTTATTCAGACGCGACCGAGCCTCCGGCTACTACCGGGGAACCAACCACCGAACCTGCTACAAGCTCCACTCTGGCCGACGGCTACTATCTTGTCGGCAGCATAAACGGCGATAACAGCTGGAATCCTTCCGCTCACACAAACCTGTGTTTCATAGCAAATACAGCGGCAAGCGGCGAATATATGCTAACGGGAGTAACGCTCACAGCCGGAGATATGGTCAAAGTTGTAAAAGTAGTCAACCAAACTGTTACAACCTGGTACCCCGACGGTTCAGGCAACAACTGCGTCATTAACGCAAGCGGAAAATATAATATCTACTTCCGACCCGACGGAGGAGGCTACGCCGACTGGCACGAAGGTTATTTCTATCTTGCGAAACAATAGTAATATTTAGAAGAGCGGCTCGTAATGTAATGAGCCGCTCTTTTCACCTTTTATAATAGCTAATAATATTGAATTTTATGAAATAATATGTTAAAATATACAAAAATAATGATAAATATTTGAAATTTATCTATAGTCAGGGGAGAACCTTTATGAAATGTAAAAAGTTATTTTCTGTTCTCTTGGTTATAAGTTTGATTATGGGCTGCTTTGCGGTTAATATTTCCTCTACCGCGGCCGAGACAGACTCACCAAGAGAAGAAGAAACAGTAACGGACTACGGTCTTTTGGATACACCGAGTGGCGGCGCGATACTGCACTGCTTTAACTGGTCTTATAATAATATCAAGGCAAAACTAAAGGACATAGCCGAGGCGGGATACACATCGGTTCAAACCTCTCCTGTCCAGCGTCCCAAGGATTATAATTCCGGATGGACAGATTTAGATGGCCAGTGGTGGAAGATGTACCAGCCGCTTTCTCTCAGTATCGCGGAGAGCGGATCATGGCTCGGAACAAAAAGCGAGCTCGAAGAACTCTGTACCGAAGCGGATAAATACGGCATAAAGGTAATCGTAGATATTGTTGTCAACCACCTCGCTAACAACGGTACCGACGGCGGAACATACTCATATCTTAACTCTGACGTAGAAAGCGATTTAAAGAACGCTAACTATTACCATACCTCAAATGTCAGAACCAACGACAACAGCCGATATAATATAACTCAGTATCATCTGGGTATGCCCGACCTTAATACCGCTAATTCCTATATTCAGGCCAGGGTTTATGACCTGCTCAAATCCTGCGTAGACGTTGGCGTAGACGGATTCCGTTTTGACGCGGCTAAGCATATCGAGCTGCCGAACGACCCGACAAACTGCAGGAGTAACTTCTGGCCAAATACGGTCGGCGCGGTCAAGAACTATAAAAGCGACGTGTTCTGTTACGGCGAGATACTCGGCGGCGCTGGAACAGATATATCAAATTACACACAGTATATGGCGGTTACGGACAACTACACCGGCGACCGCGCGCTGGACAAAGCGTATTGGAATTCGGCAAGCGAGCTTGCCGACAGCACCTATCACAAGGGCGGCGGCGCGTCTGACAGCGTACTGTGGGTAGAATCACACGACACATATATGGGTAATGCAGGTTCGTCCTATTTTTCAAATACTAAAAGTGTAACGGACGAAGTGCTTACCAAAGCGTGGGCAATCGTTGGCTCAAGAGCGGACTCGACATCTTTGTATTTTGCGAGACCAAACTCAAAAATGGGCAACGCCAGCACGGATACAACTTGGAAAAGCAAAGCCGTAGCAGAAGTAAACAAGTTCAAAAACTTTTATAACGGAAAATCCGAGTACCTTTCCTCAAGCGGCAGCACTGCGTATAACGAACGCGGCAACAGCGGCGTTGTAATCTCAAAGCTTGACGGAGCCGGCAGCGTAAGCCTTACCGCCAACAGAATGAGAAACGGTACATATACAGATCAAATTTCGGGAAACACGTTTACCGTATCTAACGGTATTATCAGCGGTACTGTCGGCAGCACCGGCGTAGCGGTCGTGTATAATCCCGCCGAAAAAACCGAAAAAAGAACAATTCGTTTCGTCAACACACTCGGCTGGAGCGAGCCTGTTAAAGTACATTACTGGGGCGGCAGCGAAGAATCGACCTGGCCGGGAATCGTTATGGAATTTGAAAAAACCAACTCCGACGGTTACGCGGTCTACAAAGCCGATGTACCGGATGACAGCGCCTGCGTAATATTTAACAGCGGCAACAACCAGACTGTGGACGTAACATATAATAACAGCGTCACCGGATGGAAAACGCTGACCTCCACCAACGGCGGTCATTATTACGTCGAGACCTATACAGAATCAACAGAAACCACCGAACCTGTCGAAACAAGAACCGTTCGGTTTATAAATACCCTCGGCTGGAGCACGCCGATATATGTTCATTACTGGGGAGGAACTTCGGCTACAACCTGGCCGGGAGCTCAGATGACATTTGAAAAGAATACATCCGAAGGCGCGGTATATACGGCGGATGTGCCTGTTGACAGCACCGGTATTATCTTTAATAACGGTAGCGGAAGCGGTAAGTTCCAGACGGTAGATTTGACGTATAATAACAGCGTAACAGGATGGAAAGCGCTCTCAACAACCGACAGCAGCAGTCATTACTACGCCCAGACATATACCGAGAGTCAGGAAACCACCGATCCCACGGAAAGCACACAGGCTACCTCAACCGAGGCTCCAACGACCACCGCGGAACCTACAACTACACAAGCTCCGACAACAACCGCGCAGCAGCTTACAGACGGTTTCTACCTAGTCGGCAGCATTAACGGCGACAACAGCTGGAACCCCGAAAGACACTTGGACTTAAAATTCAGCGTTAACCCCGCGAACAACAGCGAATATATGCTGTTGGGAGCGAATCTATACGCCGGCGACCGATTTAAGGTAGTTTACGTAGACAACAAGTCAATCACAAACTGGTATCCGGGCGGCACGAATAATGATTATAACATCACCACAAGCGGCCGCTATGACATCTACTTCCGACCCGACGGTCAGGGCGGCAGCGACTGGCACGAAGGATACTTCTATGTACAAAGGGTAGGCAACATCCAACCCAC